>DAIDJI010000029.1 GCA_027451455.1 Planctomycetales bacterium
GCCGCCGACTCGCCGAGAAAGGAGACGAGCCTTGAGCGCCTGGTATGAGCTTTCGGGCACCGCGCGCCTGCGGAGGTGCCCCGAGGCCGAGTCGATCCTGGAGGAGCTGCGCGACCTGCGGGGCGAGGAGTTCGAGCTCGTCGCGGCCGATGCCGGGGACGGGTCGATCGAGGTCTCGTTCCGCGGCGGGTCGGAGTTCACCGACGCCGGGGCCGACGAGCTGGATGGCCTGTTGGCCGCGCTGGGCCAGTTTGCCCTCGAGCCGGCCGTGTTCACGGGGATCTACGACGACGAGCTACGCGTCGTGCCGCTCGACCTGGCCAACTGGTCGGCCTCGTCCCCGTGCGGCGTGCCGGTCCTGGGCCTCGTCCGCTGAGCGGCAAGGCCCGGGTTAGCGGCCGCCGAACCTCGAACAATCAACCCGAGGAGGGCCAGGGACCATGATGCCCGGCGATCGCGCCGTCGGCGCCCGCTTCCCGCTCGGCCGGCTGGTGATCACGGCGACCGCGGCCGCCCGGCTGACGGGCGACGAGGTCGCCGACGCGATCGTCCGGCATGCCCGCGGCGACTGGGGCGATCTCAGCCGCGCGGATGCCGCCGAGAACGATTTGGCTTTGCGGGACGGATCTCGCCTGCTGTCGGCCTATGGCCGCGGCGACCGACGGTTCTGGATCATCACCGAGGCGGACCGGTCGATCACGACGGTCCTGCTCCCCGACGACTACTGACTGAGGAATGCCCCCATGAAGCAACCATCCGACCTGACCCGCGAGGAGCTGGAGGACATCGTCTCGCAGGTCCGCAACATCCTCTGGAAGGACTATAGCACCGACGCGCTCGACCCGGACCGGAGCTGGAACAGCGAGACGATCGAGTGGGTCTCCGGCGTGCTGGAGGACGCCGGGCTCAAGCCCGATCGGGTCGTGCACAGCAAGTCTTCGGCCGAGGGATCGGCCGCGCCGGAGGCCGACCAGCCGGAAGATCCCCGGGTCGCGGCGATGGTCGCGGCCCTGCAGGCGTTCGTGAGCACAATCGAGGCGACCGGCGGCTGCATCCGTCTGGCCGGCGAGGGCCGCGCCGGTGATGACCTGCCGGTCCCGGTGGGCGACGAATCCTGGAGCGACCTCGGGCACGCCTACGTGCTCGCCTGCCAGGCCCTCGGCCGCGAGCCGATGGTGCGCGACGAGGACGACGCCGACGAGGACGACAGCGTTAACTGACCCCGTGCGACGCGACGTGCGGTCGCTTTCTTCGCGTCATCGACGCGGGGAGGCGATCGCACCCGCCCGTCCCGGCCGATCCGGCAGGAGGACCCCGATGCCCGTGATTCCCTACGTCCTCGCCGGGCGGGAACTGCCCGCCGCTTCCGGCGATCGCGCTGTGATCCCGACGGCCCCGTGTGTCTTCTGCAGCCGGCCGATCCACCACTTCGACGACGGCGGCACCGGCTGGCTCCTGGGCGCCGTCGCGGCCGGCCAGCCCGCCGTCTACCTGCGTTGCCTCGAGGCGCCGTGCGCCCGCACGTCGGATCGCTGGATCTGGCGGTGCGGGTGCTCGGGCCACCACGTCGAGAACCTCGGCGATCGTTGCCACGTTTGCCTGCGGCCCTGCCACCAGGCGGAGCCCTACGATCGCGTCGAGTGCCCGGACTGCGGCCTGGCCCGCTGGCTCGACGACCGCCTGGGCATCGGCAACGGTCGCTGCCTGCGGTGCACCGGGGGACCAGCCTACCTACCGGTGCTCCACATCGTCCCCCGCAACACCGCGCCGGCGATCCTGCCGGGCGGCACGTACGGCGAGTGAACGGTGTCGCTGGTCTCCGTCTTGATACTCGAAAAGTCCGCGAAATTCGCAAAATTCGCGATAATCGGCCCCAAGGGCATTTTCGCGAATTTTGCGAATTTCGCGGGGCCTTCGTAGGGGTTTTGGTTTCGTTCCCTCCATAGTCGTCCGTTGCGACTCCTGAACGACTGATAGCATGTGTGCGACACGGAACGGAAACCTCAAAGCAGCTCCGACGAACGCCTGCCAGCCTGGGAAGGGCCGGTTCAGGCGACGGGATTGCTCGGTCGGCCTCGTCGCGCATTTGGGTCGCCAGGTGAGCGGAGTATCAATGCCTCAGCGAAACCTGCTTCGGTGTGCCCGGACCAAAGCGAGATAGTCTGAATTTATAGACGGCCTCCCGCAACGCCCAATGGTGTACTGCGGATCTCCTGGCGGTTCGAGAATCCCAACGACTCGGGACCCGTTCGCGTTGCGTGTATTCCTACAGATTCCAAAGGAGGCGGCTGCTGAGGCGGTCGAAGTTCGCACGGATCCCCGGATCATTCAGGAATCGGTGGTGGTTGACGTGTCGCATGACTCCGCCAACGCTCCTCTGTTGATCGTGATTGAGAGTTCCGCCCGAGTCGATGTATCTCACTGTTCCGTTCAACAAAAGCGCTGAGGGGTGTACAGTGACCCGAGAATCGTTCTTCTCCATCTCGATCGCAGTCGAGAGGACATTCAGTGCCTCGTCATAATACTGATCCCTCATGGCAGGCGATGCATCCATCGAGCGAAGAATCAACTTGCCGAGAGTAGTGAGTGAGTGCGGGTGTTCCTCAATTGCGACGGCATGACGGGCGTAACTCAGCGACACCTCGATGTTCGTGTCTGAGATCAGCAACGCCCTCTGCTCCCAGTATCGGGAGTTCCACTCCCATTGCTTCTGGACGTTGATATAGAAGGCTTCTGCTTGGTCACCCAGCATGGGCTTCACAATCTTGTCGGCGTCGAAGAGCCTTCCCGCTAGCCTGGCCTCCGGCGAGCGCCTCTGGATTGCCTTGCGGTTGACATGGGGCGCGAGGACTACGGCAAGCCCCACGAACGCGTCGAACAGGAGTTGCTTTTGGTTCAACTGGCAGCGGAGCAGGGTCCTTTCTCCGACGATACTGCTCAGAGTGACGACGAATTCCTCGTCCTTCACATTGTAGGCCAGCCTGAGCGGCGCTGACTGGTCGAACAACCGCCCGATCGGCTCACCGCGGCCAGCGATCGATTGCAGCATGCTGTAGCGCAGCCCGGAGGTATAGCAGTGCTGTGAGATGGCGACGATGAGGTAGCAGTACCGATCCTCTGGCTTTGAGGCAGTCCACAGAGAGTCTACGATCGCGTCGAGAGGCTTGAAGTCGTTCAGTATTCGACAGACGACCACCGCGATGGATTCGCCCTTGAGCCTGCGCGCGAAGTCGTCCGGATTCTTGACGGCGCGCGGGTTGGCGACCAGGCCGAAGTCTTGATAGCGTTGCATTATTTGCTTCAGCTCTACGAGGCCCAGTTCGGACAATTCGTAGACCGTCCTCGGCTCCTCACCGAGGATAACCTCGACGTGCTCCCGCCGATAGCTTCGCTCGGATGCAATCACGATGAGCTTGTTCGCAAGCGTGGGGTCGTCGAGGAGTTCGGCGATCTGATGCACATGGTCCGCGAAGCCGTCGACTAGTAGTAGGCACTTCGACTTGAGCCGCGACAAAACTGCTGTTGCCGCTTTAACGTCGATGCGGGAAACCGTGTGAGCAGCGAAAACTGGGCGGCCCAACGCGGCGAACTGGTGCGCAACGCGTTTGATGGTCGTAGTCTTGCCAGTCCCCGCCTCATCGAGGACAAGGATGAGCCGAGGAAGGTCGTCTGAGATCGAGTCGCAATCGTAGATGTCCTCGATATGCTTGAGGAGGATTTCGATGTCTGGCCTGTTGATGTCGACGTGGCTATCGATCTCTGACCATTGGGGTTCGCGACCGTAAAGAAACGGTGAAGGAGTCCGGGCGAGGGGTTTCTCCGTCGCCGCAACACACTCAAAGTCCGTAAAGAACGCGAGTTGGTCCACGGACAGAGGTGCTTCTGCGAAGAGTTGGTTGACGTCCGGCACGATGAGTTCCCAGATGCTCGGCGGCGCGGGGATTTCCTGGCGCAACCAATGAAGGAACGTCCCGAAGTCCGCCTTGACAAGCACAAGCCCGAACCGCTTACAGTCGAATTCAGTTGCTGCGGTCGGGTAGGGCTCGATTAGGAGAGATGGGCCTCTCCCTCTCTGGGGTGTCGACTCATTCCGAAAGCTGAGATAGTATTCTAAATCGGGCTCGCCGAGAGACGTGCCTGCTATGATAAACGGTTCGGTCGGGAGAATCTCCGACAGCATGTGCATCCATATGTTATTAGTGCTCATATTGCGGGCGTATTCGTTAACCGAGAACACGAAATCGACGTCGGCGTCACCCACCCAGCCGTGGAGGTGGACGACTTGGAGGAGGTCTCTGTGTGGCGTCGGTTCGAATTGGCTGCTGTAATTGTAAGAACGAAGCTCCTGCTTCCTATGCTTGCTCGCGCGGTACAGGGCCTCGAGGACGTTATCGATGTTGAATGTGAAAAGACGCCTCCAGACGTAGCGGGGTAAGTTTTGCAACGACGGCCCGGGTTTGCATTTCGAGTATCGGGTGACGAGATGCTCCTCACGCTGCTGCGCATTTAGCATCGCCGATGCCTTCGACAACGAGATGGAATCAGGCAGGCCGAGGAGGGTGCAGAGTTCGACGCGCAGGGTGTTCGCGCTCCGAAGTTTCTCGCCGCGTCCGTTCACGCTGTCCAGGCAAACCCCTGAACCGAGGAGGAGATTGTACTGGCCCCGGATAATTGAGTCTTTGAACTTGGCCTTAATAGCGTCAGGAAGCATCGACCACTCTCCCTCACCGGTTCCGAGGCGAGCCGAACTGCGGGTCTTTAAGTCGATCACGGGCTTGGCTTTTCGCCCGGCATCTCCGCCGAGACGCTATTTAATCGGGCTGGCTTGCTTGCAGTCAAGTGCTAAGTCGTCCAAGACTAGAGAGGCCGCCCCCTCGTGTGACTGGGAGGCGGCTAGAGTTGAACGGTTGGTCGGTCCCGCCCGAGAGCCGAAGTGGTCCGGCCGGGCCGACGTTCTGCTTGGACTAGAACCTTTACCCACGACCGGGAAGTACACCGGGCCCGATTAGAACCGTGTTGCGAACCATCGCCCCGCGCTCCTAGGGAGTGATGTCTTCGCGGATCGGTAACCTGCTTCGGTGGGATAGAACAAAGCAAGATTCGTGTACCCGTCCCCGCCGTGGCGGGCGCCGGTCGAATCGGCTGCTCCAAACCGGAAAACGCTGCGATGGCAGCCGTGTGCCGAGTTGAAGATCCAGCTACGAGTCTCCGCCGTGCAGCCTGGAGGAGACCTTCGGGCCGCCGAGCATCCGTGGGCCGGGGGCAGATCGCCGGTCGTGACGAAATGGTTCTCTGGCAGATCGAGCCCGCCCCTGACACCCATCCGAGGGCGATGCGCTCGGTTGGCCCAGGCATTGGATGCGTGGCCCAGCAGGATCGGCAGCCGAATTCTGCGAATTACGCGAATTTCGCGGGGGATCTCTAGAGGACCTTCGGTGGGCCCCGCCGCGGACCCCGGGCATTAGGGAAGGCAAATGGACCCGTATGTTTATTTTCTCGGACGCTACTTGACCAGGCTGGACTGTCCTGCTTCGATGAGTGCTCCGATGGCTGGTCGGCGACAAACAGCGATCACGCCCTCTCGGGCAGGGGCCGTCTGCCCCGCTGGCGAGACCGGCGGAATCGACAGGACGCCGTGATCCCCGGAGTCGAGCACCGACTCCCTCGCCGACCAGTAACTCTTCTCTCGAGCGAGATCCGGCCATGGCGAGGTCGCCATCCACCCAGACGAATCGCGACGCCGCCCGGGGGAACATCCGGATGCGGCTCGAGCAGTGGGCCCGCAACCCGACCTGCGAGGCCAACACGATCTCGGCCGTGCGCAACGTCCGGATGGCGGCCGTCGCCAGGGCCGCCGGCGAGGAGGTCGCCTTCGGCCAGTCGCCCTTCGCCATCGCCCGCGGCAACCAGTTCGAGCGTGACCTGTTCCGGGACGACGCCAGCCGGCTGCTCCCTGAGATCATCAAGCACGGGATCCTCCCGGACGGCGCGAGCGGCTTCCTGGACCTGCGCCAGCGGCGCAACGGCGGGACGAGGGTCGAATCGCTCGACGAGGCGATCGACCAGACGCGGGCCCTGGTCGCGCGGCTCGGCAAGGCCGCGCGTCCCCGCCATCCCGACTTCCCGACGATCGTGGCGGGGGCCTC
The DNA here is from genome assembly GCA_027451455.1 of Planctomycetales bacterium. GTDB lineage: Bacteria > Planctomycetota > Planctomycetia > Isosphaerales > Isosphaeraceae > JAKAUH01. The sequence continues at coordinate 6,147 of DAIDJI010000029.1, forward strand.
GATCCGCGTCCCCAAGGGCATCCTCCTGCCGGAGGCGATCCTGATCATCGACGCGCTCGCGATCCGGCTCGACGGCGGCCGCCCCGAGCTGATCGTCGGCGAGATCAAGACCTACCCAGATCGGGGCGGCTACACCGATCCGGCGGAGCTGGCCGTCGCGCGGGCCCAGGCCGGGATCTACGTCCACGGGCTCGACCTGGTCGTCGGCGAGCTGGGCCTCGGCAAGCGACTCGAAGTCTCCCGGCACGGCTTCCTGGTGCTCAGCCGCCCCGGCTCGAATCGCGCGTCGATCAGGCCCCGAGAAGAGCTGCATTACCAGGCCGAGCGGGCGCGGCGGGGCTTCGACCTCCTGGAGCGGGCGGCCGCGGCCCTCGATTCGGACCTGTGGGCCGCCGACGATACCAACGTCGGCGATGTCCTGGCCCGGGCGATCCTGTCGGCCGAGACCACGTACAACCAGGCCTGCCTGTCCTTCTGCGACCTGGCATCTCGGTGCTACAGGCGGGCCTGCCAGGAAGGCGACCCGGCCATCCTCGGCGAGGACGTCCGGCGGTTCCTGGGCAATCTCAACCTGGCTCGGGCCGTTGCCCTTCTCGGGGGCGCCGCGCCCCTCGACGAGGCGGAGCGGGACCTCGTCAAGCGGATCGAGTCCGCCCGGGGGATGATCGCCCCATGAACGCCGCCGATGTCCTCCGCCGGCTGGAAGCCTTCGCCGCCGGCAAGCCCCTCCCCAGGGGCGAGAAGAAGCAGGTCCACCTGGCCGCCGATCGCGACGTGCTGATCGTCGCCTTCGTCCGCATGGGCGGAGAGTCGCGGCCCTGGGGTATCGCCTTCGGGCACCCCGGCAAGACGCCGACCTTCCTCTCGGTCCCCGACGCCCGCAACCGCGACCGCGTGGCCGGGATGGTCGCCCGGTTCGCCCCGGTCCTCCTGAGCCACCTGCGGAGCCCGGCCGACTTGCCCGAGACGCCGGAGGGGCCGGGCGACCTCCAGCCCGTCCGCCAGGTCTGGCTCCCCAACGGCACGCACCTGGACATGCTCCACCACCTGGCCTACGCCTACACCTTCGCCAGGGCGCACCCAGAGGGCGTTGACATCGAGCTGCTCAACCGGTTCGGCCGCGCGTGCGGGTGGCTCTTCCGCGAGGCCCAGCGGCCCGGCCAGATGGCCGTCATGGTCGCCCCGAAGGTCCTGAGGGAGGCGTACACCTTCCCGGCCGAGGACGTCCGCCAGGCGCACCTCGGCTATCTCATGGCCTGGCTGGAGACCCCCGGGAAGCTGGAGAAGCGGCTGGCCGCCGCGACCGAGGCCGAGCGCCACTCGATCGCGACCAGCCTCGACCCGGTCATCGAACGGGACCCGCTGGCCCCGGCCGTCGAGCGGTGGAACGAGGCCGAGAAGGCCGGTGGTTCCGGCCCGACCCTAAAGCTCGAATCCGAGATCGCCGGGACCCTCAGGGGCGAGCTGGAACGGCGCTGGGAGCTCACTGCCCGTGCCCTGACCTGGCTCCGTCGCGACAGCCGGCGAGAGAACGCCGGGGTCAGGGAACTCCTGCGGGACGCGGCGGTCGAGCAGTGGTGGCGGTTCGCCCGACCGGAGCGAATCCACGCCGGCCTGGAGGAGGGCAGCCCCTATGTGCCCGGCAACGAGACGGACCGTCATCCGGTGACCGCGGCGGCGGGATACTTTGCGCACCAGGCGGCCGCCGACGTCGCCAGCAGCCGCCTGGTCCACGACGATCGAGAGCTTCTGGCCGAGGCCATCGCCCGGGGCGACGCCTTCCGGGGGAAGATCGTCTCCGTCGCGGACGAGGGCGAGGGGCGGAAGACCCGGCCGGTCTGGCGGATCGCCGATGCGGCCGAACGCCAGTTGCGCCTGCGAGCGGAGAGCGACGTGGTGGTCGTCGGCAACCCCAGGCAGCTCGGGGTCATCCGGTCCATCGAGGAAGATCGCTCGGGCTCGACGGTCATCGAGGTCGAGATCAGGGGAGGCAAGACGCTGCCGACCGGGCCGGGGCTGGCCCCGACCGATCCCGATCTGGAAGGGTGCGAGGTGGCCTTCGTCGGGGCACCGGCGGACGGGATCTCCAGGAGGAAAACAAAGAAGATCCGGCAGAAGGACGGGCCGGGGGGATGGCTCACGCACCGGATTCCCGGGGCCGGCGCGGGCGTGTTCCCGGACGACGACGTCGATGACGCGGTCGTGGCGATACCGGCCGAGGAAGATTGAAGGGGGAGGCCGTGGAGGACCGAGAGGCCCTGCGAAAGAAGTCCGACGAGGTCATCTTCCGGCTGGAGGGACATGTGCGGGGCCGCAAGCCGCTCTGCATCATCAAGGCGCCCCCGGGCTCGGGGAAGACCTTCGCGCTGCTCCGAGGGGTCGTCGCCGCGCTCGGCCGTGGCGAGCGAGTCGCCGTCGCGACCCAGACGAACGCCCAGGCCGACGACGCCTGCCGGCGCCTCCTTCGAGATTTCCCCCGAGAGGTCCGGCAGGTCTGGCGGTTCGTCTCCTCGGATCGGACTCGCCCCGACGACCTGGACCGGCGGATCGAATGGGTCGAGAACAAGAAGTTTCTACCCCCGGACGAGGGCGTGGTCGTGGCAACGACCGCCAAGTGGGGACTGATCGACCTCGACGATCCCTTCGAGGTCCTGTTCGTCGACGAGGCGTGGCAGATGGCCTGGAGCGACTGCATGTTGCTCCAGCAGGTCGCGCCGCGGTTCGTGATGATCGGGGATCCGGGGCAGATCCCACCGGTCGTCAGCATCCCCGTGCACCGCTGGGAGACGTCGCCCCGGGGCCCCCATCGGCCCGCGCCCGAGGTCATCCTGGCAGAGCCGGGGCTGGAGATGCTGAAGCTCGAGCTGCCGTGCTGCCGTCGCCTCCCGGCGGATTCGGTGGACCTGGTGAGCCCCTTCTACGACTTCGCGTTCGCGGCCTGGGCACGGCCGGGCGAGCGATTTGTGCGCGCGGGCAAGCCCGCCACGAAGAAGCCGATTGACCGGGTCATCGATCGACTGGCCACATCCTCGGCCGTAATCGCCACGCTGCCGACCCCTCCGGGTGGCCCGCCGCTGGAGGAGGACGAGGCGGCCGCGAAGCTCGCGGCCTCGATCGCCGTTCGCCTGCTCGAGCGCGAGGCCCGGGTCGCGGCCGATGACAGCGGCAAGTCGAACCGGCTCGAGGCTCGCGACATCGGGATCGCCGCGACCCACCGCGCCATGAACTCGGCCCTGGTCCGTGCCCTCCCGGCAAAACTCCGTGACCCGTCGAACGGCATCCGGGTCGATACGCCGGAACGGTGGCAGGGGCTCGAGCGGAAGGTCATGATCGTGGTCCATCCGCTGTCGGGCGTGGTCCGTCCCTCCTCGTTCGACCTGGAGACGGGACGCCTCTGCGTGATGGCCTCCCGGCACAAAGCCGGGCTGATCGTCGTCTCGCGCGACCATGTCGGAGCGACCCTGGAGGGCTACTTCCCCTCGGCGGAGCAGGCCGTGGGGCGGCCGGACGTCTCGGGGCGCGGGCACCTCCAGAACCTGAGGTTCTGGCGAGCCCTGACCGACCGGGAGGCCGTGATCGGCTGCGGATGATCGGGGGTGGCGCCTGGGCTGCTCCCCGGGGTTCAGGGGCAGCAGCACCGCGTCCCCCGGAACACCGCGGACGAGACTCAGGCGCGCCCGGTGCCCGGCCTCCTCCTCCGCGGGGCGGGCGCGAGGGGCTGGCCGCGGAGCAGCCCCTCGACGTGGCGTCGGGTCTCGTCATCCTCGAACCAGACGTACAGGCCCCGGATCGCACGGCTCAGCAGGATGCGATAGCCGCGCTGGACCTTGCGCAGCAGCGCATCCCGGGACTCGCCCGACGGCCCGCCCCTCCGGGCGGCCGCGATCGTCTTCCTCAGGGCGATCTCGTGGATGTGATCCGTGTCGGCGATCCACCGATCGCCCCGCCAGACGAGGTCGCTGAGCCAGAGGACGCCCAGGTAGTCGTAGTCGAACCCGCGGATGACGTAGGGGCAGCCGACCTCGCAGAGCGGGTCGTCGCGCATCCGGCTGCCCTCCGCCCCCTGGATGAACATCGAGTAATCTCCGCCCGGGGCGTGATTCCAGATCCGGCTCCAGCGGCGGGCCAGGCCGTCCCGGACGTAGGAGATCGAGAAGTCCTTGCTGTCCTCCGGCAGTTCATGGGGGTCGGTCACTCCCTTCGTCACCCACTTCCGGGCGTACGAGGCGACGATCCGGACGCTACGCCCCTCGGCCTCGCGCCGACGCAGGCGTTCATCCAGGGCCCCCGGGTCGTCCACGATCTCGAATCCGAACTTCCCCGACCCCCGCTCGTCCACCTTCCGCCAGGAGAGGTCGGTCGAGGGGCGATCGGCCAGCCCCAGCGTGGACTCCATCCATTCGACGTACTCCTTCGAGCCACCGCAGCGGAACTGGGACTCGGCCAGGCTGATGGTCGCCACGGGCCCGGCGCCCTGCTCCCGGGCCCAGGCTTCGATCTGGGCCCGGCGCGTGGTCTCGTTGTCGCGGTAGCTCTGCTCGGTGTCCATCAGGAACACGCTGATGCGGGAGGCCCGGATGATGTGCCAGGCCTGGGGGCCGGCCTGCATGCACCAGCCGGAGTTCTGGACGCCCTCGGCCCCCGGGGCGGTCGGGTCGATCAGGGCATGCGCCTCGTCCACGATCGAGACGGCGAAGTGGTCGTCCGGCGCGCGGCTCGGCTCGGTCCGGAGGTACCGGGCGACATTCGCTCGCCAGTCCGGCACGCCCACCCGATGGCCCGCCTCCCGCTGCCGACGGATCCAGCCGGTCCCCAGGCCCGGGTTGTACTGATTGGACGAGACGACCAAGCCGGCCCCCGCACGGTCCCCGGCCGCCTTTCGGAACAACGCCGCCCAGTTGCTCTTCTGGCAGCCGGAGGTGGTCGTCAGCACGACGTTGCCGTCGACCCTCGGATCGGCGACGAGGTCGGCCCAGAGCTGGGCAGCCAGGACCGATTTCCCCGAACCGGGCGGCCCCTCGATCACGATGACGAGCTTCCGCCTCCCGCCGCCCTGGAGCAGGCGATCGATCTGCTCGCGGCAGTATTCGTAGCCGAAGCGCTGCTGATCCAGGAGGACAAAAGGGGACTGCGAGCCGTCGCGGATCGCCGCGGCGACCTGCTCGACGAAGCCTCGGTCCTGCTGGTAGGTGCCCGCGTCGAACGCGGCGGCGAAGCCCGGGTGGGGCCTCTCCAGCTTCGCGCGGAGATATGAGGCGAGGCCCGTCGCGTCGTCCCCCTCGGCGACGGCGAACACGGGGAAGGCGGCCGCGAGCGCGTCGTGTGGCGGCCGGCGATAGTTATGGGCCGGAGACGGTCCGGTGAACAGGACGCATCCGTCCACGAGGGCCCGGAACTCGTGGACTGCGCCATGGAACCGCCGGCAGTATTCGACGTAGCCGCGGACCTGGTCGGAGGGATGGAGGGTTGGCCGCCCCTGGTGGGCGATCAGCGACTGGCTCGGCCCAGGCCGATCGCCCGAGAGGTCCCAGTATTTCAGCTCCAGGATCACGGCCGCCGGCCGCTCGGAGCCTTGCCCCAGGAGGACGACGTCGCACCACGACGAGGAGGCCGGCAGGCGATACTCCAGGGCCAGGGCGTCCGAGTGCCCGAGGGAGATGTGGAGATCCTCCAGGGCCGGCCCGGAGAGCGCGGCGGCGAGCTTGCGCAGCGACCGGTCCCAGGCCATCCGCTCCGGCTCGCCGTAACGCCCCGTAAGTTCTCGGAGCTCATCGATCAAGACGGGGAGATCCCTCTCGACCCGCCAGCAGAACTCACTCACCTCGAGCAGCATCCGTCATCTCCCGTCATCGCCGGCTATCACCCGCGGGCGATCTGGAATTGACGAGCGGGACTACCTCCGACACGCCGCGCGGCTGGGGTAGTGCTCAACTGGGACCTCGCACATCGTCCCGCCGGCCATCTCCTCGACGAGCTCAATCACTGAATGTCGAAGACGTAGCCCGGGTAGACATCGGAACGCTGCTCGCCAGATCGCTGGGAAGGTCAACAACCTAGCATTCCGCCCGGGAGGCGGCAAGTTGCGCCGGGTCCTCCACGGTTTCGTGGGTTCCGCAACAGGTCGCGCTTCCGTCGTTGCTTCAGCGAAAACTGCTTCGGTGTGCCCGGACGAATGTCGCTAGCTTAAGGGGCCTATATTGACATAACCCTTTTCGCTGAAAGGACTTGGGTAAATCGGGTTCTCTTAAGCGCAACCGATTACCCTGTAGCGCTTTACGCAAAGATAGCTCCCTAAAGCTAGCGACATTCGTGTGCCCGGACCGACGCGAGCAGGACCTGTCAGCGCCGAGGGTCATCTTGTCGAATTCGGCGCTTCCGGAATTCCGGAGTAGTAGCCCCCGGAGAGGTCCGATCGCCGAGGGCCGATCTCCCGGGATCTCCCTCAGTCCGGGCATCTGCCCTCGGACGTCGGGCAGGCCCGACCCCCAGCACCCCGGAATCCCGGAATAGCCTCGAATTATTTCGATTTCAGGATCGCCATCCCTAACGAGCGATCCGGTCTCCCAGGGCAACCACGCTGGCCGAAGCAGGAGAATGAGAGGCTGGTCGTCGCGCCACGGGCCGCGAGCTCCGGCGGCCCCGCGCTCCGCACCGGCGTCGTCGCCTCCCGCCCGCCGCGGCCACTCCTTGCGGCCCTCGGATGGATCCCGTATGCTGTGCGGTGATACGTCTCAACATGCATTTCAGGAGCGAGTCATGGTTGGCGCGTGGCAGACCTACGTCCAGTCGTTACGCCTCAACTACCGGCGATTCCGCGCCGCCTGGCCCCCCAACTCCCGCTTCGCTCTGGGGGATTTCGGTTTCTTGATCGACGATATTTTCATCAAGCGGAGCAACCTTCGGGACGCCTACGTGGCGGGGTTTTCCGTGACCCCGCGGGCCAGCCAAGGCGCGGATTCCCACTGGAACTTCTCGTCCGCCCAATCGACGTCTGTCACCACGAAAGCCGGCGGGAAGGCGTCCAGCGCCCAGGCCAAACTGAAGATCACCTTCGCCGAGGAACATGCGGTCTACTTCAACGCGGCCGGCTGTCGGCTCCTGGAGGCCGAGAACTACGAGCAAATCGCCGCGTTCGTCCGGTTGCTCTGGCACGACGAGAAGTGGGACGATTCGTACTATGTCGTCACCTCGGTCGTCGAGACCCCGATGTCCCTGGCCTTCATGTCCGGCGGCGCGGACGCCGAAGCGCTCCTGGAGGCGACGGGGGAAGTTCCGGACATCGACCTCGCCAACGCAGACCTGAAGCTGACGCTTCGCAACAAGAAGTCCCTCGCGATGGACTTCGTGACGCCGAAGACGCACACCCCGCTCATCGGCCTGTCGAGGCTGAAGCCTAGGTGGCTGACCGGCGACGCCACCTTCAAGCCGTCCTTCCTGGCGGACCCCGACGGCATCGAAGATACGCTCAAACGGCGCGCGGAACTGCTCCGGGGCGGCAAGCCTTCCGATGACGACTTCCAGTTCGCGGAAGATGTCGAGGACTGACGATGGAGTCGGACCTTCAGCGGCTGCTCGGCGAGATGCGCCGCCGCGTGTTGCTCACGGACCGCGCCGGGAGCGGACTTCCCGCCTGCTGCCGGGAATCGGGCCGGAGGTCGTATGCCGATTACCTGAAAGCCAACGACGCCGTCGACCGGCCCGACCTGTGCGGCGGCATCATCCTCGGGTCTGTCGACCGGATCGCCCCGATCCTCTGGCGCCTGTTCGAGCACGTCGAACTCCGGGTGATGTCGTCCCGCGCGTTCCTGAGCGCCTGGGTCGGCAAGGTCCCGTGCCGATGCGGGCAGACCGTCCCGCTGATCGCCGTCAACGCCAACCTGTTGCTGCTCGTCTGGCGCCTGATGATGGTCCACATCACGAGGATCGAAAGGTGGGATAGCCAACCGGGCCGCTTCCGGGTGAACATCCGGCGGCCCGAGCAACGCGACGTCGATCAGTCGCGGTTGGCCATCGACATGTACCTGAACGGTACGGGCGTCTCGACAGCCGGGCTCGACTCCCTGCTGAGCGACTACCGCGAGGCGGACCGGACGGCGGGGCACGTGCTGTTGACGGTCACCGAGCTCGCCGAGTTGTGGATGGTGCTGCACGAGTTCGGGCACACGCTGATGGAGCTTCCCGGGGCCGCCAAACTCAATGAGTTGTTCGGCAGCATCGATCAGTTCGCCAGGTCCTGCGTCAGGACCCTCGGCCGGTTCCCGCTGGTCCAGGAGAAATGGCGCCTCGAGCACCAGGCCGACTTATGTGCCGCCGTGACCCTCACGACCTCGGTGGCGGTCGGCCCGCTGGTCGAGCACGATCCCGAGGGTGATCGACTGCATAACGCCACCTGGTTGTCTCTCGGGGGCATCTCCGCTGCCATGGAGACCCTCAATTACGTCGAGGCGGCCTATCACGAGCGGCCGGGATTCAGCTTCCGGAAACACCCGCCTGCATATCATCGCTGGGATGCCGTGAGGCAGTATGCCGTCGGCTGCATGCCGCCCCAGCACGAGGAGTCCGTCCAGACCCTCGCGAACCTGATCGCCGCGCTTTCCTCGGAGATGATGGGGGCCGGCTTCAACTGACCCGCTCGCCAGCCGAGCTGACGGGTCGCCGGATGGACCACCGGCGGACCGGTCCCGGGGTGCGGCCACCGTGTCGGCGGCCTCCCCCGCGGGAGCGGGGAGTGTTGTCGCATCGGGCGATCGTCGCGACGTTTGCCCGGTCGACTCGCTTCGGTGGGATTGACCGAAACAGCATCAGGTCGTCTCGGCTCGCCGTGGCGGGCGTTAGGTGACCGGGTTGCTCCAGGCGGGGAGACGTTCTGCGGGTCGCCGAGTGGCGAGTCAAAGATCCAGCCGCCGAGTCCCCGCGTCGCGGCCTGGACGCATCCTTCGACCTGTCGATCGCCCGCAGAGCGGGGCGATTCACCTGCCGTGACGACCGGCTACTCCAGCGGCTCAGGACCCTTCCCGAATTACGCCCGGCGGAAATGCGCCCCGCCGGCGCCGGCCTTGAGGCGTCGCCCAGGAAGATCGCCGGCCGAATTTTGCGAATTAGGCGAATTTCGCGGGAGATCTCCGAGGGATAAAAGCCCGGTTGCTGACCAGCTCGGAACCGTTGGCGGTCCCCTCGTCCCGCCCGATGAGGGCCGCTCCAGCGGCAAGGCCCCGGCACCCGCCGATCATCCGCGGGCGAGGTCAGTTCGTCGGTCGTGAGGAAATCGTGCTCTGGCAGATCAGGGCCTCTCCTGATACTCGCCAGGCAACGATGCGCGCGTTTGGCCCAGGCCCTGAATGCACGGCCCGGTAGCCTTCACGGGCGAATTTTGCGAATTACGCGAATTTCGCGGGACATCTCTGAAAGAAAAACAGTTCGGTTGCTGACCAGTTCGGAGCCGTGGACGATCCCCTCGACCAGCTTCGGTGCGGACCGCTTCTGCGGCAAGGTTGCGGCACCGACGCCCATCGATCATCGTGACCGCCCCGTCCCACGTCCCTGTGAATCGGGGCCTGGCACGGGTGAGTGGCCACCCCGAGAGGAGTAATCGGCGGCCTGGTGCGCGCTGATGGCTGTCCAGGGAAGAGCGGTGGGCAGCCCGGAAGCGGCAGTCGTCGACGAGCTCGAGGTCTTTCGATGCTTCCCAGGTGACGGAGAAGGCGAGGGTCGCGATGGGCTCGTCCAGGGAGGAGAGACGATCCGGTTCGCCCCCTGGAAGGCACTCGGCGGGACGAAGCGTCACGAGCTTGAAAGCTCCGTCGCACAGAGTAACGTCGCGACGCGAAACCCCTGGTGGGCCGACAGGGCATCGTCGGCCTGGAGCGCAAGAGAAGCAATCTGCGCTTCTCTTTTATAAAAATACCCTCCACTGTCCAACCCTCCTTACGGAGGGGGATTCCTGGTGAGGGCACGATGGCGGGACCGCTGACCGGGAACTCCTCGGCCTGGACCCTGCCACCGTAATCATATGAGCCATACATCCCAGGTCAAGTGGACCATCTCCGAGAACCCGAGCGGACGTCGTGAGGCCGCTCTCACCCGCTCACTGGCCCGCGTCCTCGATGCGACCTCGACAGCACCGCCCGATCCCTGGCCCCGGGGTCCGGCACTCCCCTCCGAGCAGCCTTGCTGACTCCTCGAACCCCTTCGCAAAATTCGCAGAATTCGCAGAAATCGCCGCGGGCCTGCTCGTGCGGACGACCAGGGCCCGGCTGGCGGGCCAGATCGGTCCCTTGCGTGCTCTCTCAATCACTCTGGAACCCTCCCGCGAAATTCGCGTTATTCGCGAAATTCGAGTCTGGACCCTCCCAGTCCGAATTTCGCGAATTCTGCGAATTACGCGGGACCATCACGGTGGGCCGCATCGGGGCTCTTTCCTGGCTGGGTCCTCAGTTCCCGGAACCCCAGGCGGCGCCCTCGTTCGTTCTCGAACCCTCCCGCGAAATTCGCGTTATTCGCGAAATTCGCCGCCGGGACCGCGCGCGGCCGAATTTTGCGAATTTTGCGAATTACGCGGGACCATTCCGGTGAGCCGAATCAGGGCGCCTGGCCGGCCGGTCCCCCATCCCCGGAACCCGCATCGCACCCCCCTCGTTCCTTCTGGAACCATCCCGCGAAATTCGCGTTATTCGCGAAATTCGGCCCCGGGCCCTCTCGAAGCCCATTTTCGCGAATTCTGCGAATTACGCGAGACATCGTCGGAGAAAGGAAACCGGCCATCGCCGGCCCGAATCTCGTCCCTGGAACCGTCCGCGAAACTCGCGTTATTCGCGAAAATGCCCCTCCCGACGGTCGGGAGGGGTCGATGCTCGTGATCGTCCCCCATCCGGAGGAGACATGCCCACCTTGCTCGACAACCTCGAGGCCCCGCCCGCGGAGGCCCGCAGCCGGACCGCGACCAACAACCCTGCCGAGCGGCTTCGCACCACCATGGCCGCTGTCCGCCTCGCCTTCACGTGGTGGGGCATCCAGCGCGCCCTCACCGCCGACCAGAAGGCCCAGGCCGCGCAGGCCTTCGACGCCGAGGGCGGATTCCTGTCCGCCGGGAAGAAGCTTCTCGACACGAAGGCGCCGGTCTTCCGGGCCGTCACCGCCATCCGCACGAAGATCAGCGACTACTGGAAGGGCCTCTCACTGCCGTTTCCCGAGCCGGGCGTCCGGCTCATCCGGCTGGAGGCGATCGACGACTTCGACCGCACCCTCGCTGACTACCGGGCCGAGCTCGACGACGCCGTCGCCGAGCTCGATCGCCACTTCGACGAGCTCAAGCGGGCGGCCGCCCAACGGCTGGGCTCGCTGTTCAACCCCTCGGATTACCCCGAGACCCTCCGCGGCCTCTTCGGCGTCGCCTGGGATTATCCCTCCGTCGACCCGCCCGAGTACCTGGTCCGCCTCGCCCCCGACCTCTACGCCCGCGAGCAGGAGCGGGTCCGGGCCCGGTTCGAGGAGGCCGTCCGCCTGG
>DAIDJI010000030.1 GCA_027451455.1 Planctomycetales bacterium
CACACCGCCAGCAATGCCACCGCGCTCAGCACCACAGGCACCATGGCGAATACCAGCGGGTCCCACGATTTCACTCCAAACAGGAAGCTCGCCAGAAAGCGCGTGAGCCCGAACGCTGCTGCAATGCCCAGCACCACGCCCACGATCGCCAGGGTGAGGGCCAGAAACGCCGTCGCCACCGGACCAAGCGGTGTTTTCACGTCCGAGGGGCTGTCAAACACATTGAGCAACTGCCAGCACTCGAGCTTCAGCTCGTTTATCGAGTGAGGCGGGATCCGGAGGAACGCAAAATCCCACCAGTCCCAGATGAATCGCCCCTGGTCGAGCATTCGGTGCGAGACGAGATAGCAGGCCCCAAAGCTGACCACCCAGAGCAGGCCGATCACCGGTAAAGCAACCAGGGCCCGCCGGTCTCGCCTGACGATCGCCGTCGTGAAAAGGTAGACCCCGACCCCCGCCAGCACGAAGACAATCGGATACGAGAACCAGAAGCCCACCACCCCGAAGGCCGTCATCGCCACCAGTCGACGGATTGGGAGGCAACCGTCGACCGGCGGCCCCGTCGCCAGGAGTAAGGCCGCCAGTGTGAGGGCAAGGTCGCACGAGTATTGCTTGATCTCGGAGGAGTAATAGATCAGCCAGTCGGAGAGTGCGAATAGCCCGACCGCGATCGGGACGGCTCCTCGCGTGAGGAACCGCCGTCCGACGATCCGGAAAAGGAAAATCGAGGCGATCCCGAAGACGAGCGGCAGAGCCCTGGCCGTGAGGACGACGTTACCAGGCAGTCGGACGAGCATCCGCTCGATCGCCAGAAAGGCAGGAGGCGCAAGCTGGTACTCGGTCAGGGTGGTGTGGAAGTCGAAGACATCAAGCCGGACGAGGTTCTGGAGCAGTGAGGCCTCGTCGCGATAGAGCGATCGGTTGCTCGCGTAGGCGAGCAGGCGGAAGGCCGCCCCCGCGGCGACCGCCGCCCAGGTCATCGCCTCGGGGCTGGGGTTGATCCGGATCGGCCTGCGCCACCAGGGTCGATGGTCCGATGCCGACGCGTCGTCCTCGCTTCTGCTTGCCATCGGATCCAGACCTCCCGCCGGGCCATCGTCGCTGCGATCGATCCCCCAGGCCCCTTAATCTACCAAAATGACCGGAGATGCCGCAGGGCAAGAGCGGCGTTGTGGCGGATCGCGGACAGGAGTAGGATCGTCGGCCACGAGGGGCCTCGACTGCAACCCGAGCGGCCCCGGGAGGGCGACGCTCATGGACAATCGACGCGGACACCGACCAATCCGCCTCGGCCTTGTCGCGGGAACGATCATCAATCTGGCCCTCCTGAACGGACCGGCGGCAGCCGACCTGATCTATTTCCGGGGCGGCGGCGGCGTCCAGCTCCCGACGGAGACCGCCGGGGACCGGGTCGTTCTGATTCTCCCCAACGGCCGGTTAGAGCTCCATCGCGACGACATCGCCCGGCGCGTTCCTGGGTTCTGGCCGCCCGACGAGTGGGAATCGCGACGTCGAGCGGCCAGGGACGCGGGATTCGCCGCACGATTCGCGGCGGCCTGGTGGGCCATCGAGAACGGCCTGACGACCGAGGTCGTCCCCGAGTTGCGCGACCTGCACGCGATCGACCCATCGCACGGGCCAACCGAAAGGATGATCGCGATCCTCGACCGGCTCGGGGCGCCCTGTCCCGACCCAGACGCCTCCAGATTCCGCGAAGCCCTGGGCGTGGAGATGAAGGAAGCCCGAGGGCCGCACGTGCTGCTGCTCCACCAGCACGACCACGCTGAAGCCGTCGAGCGGATCGAGGTCCTGGAGCGGGTGATCACCGGGTTCCATCTCCTCTTCGCTGCGCAGGGAGTCGAGCTGCGCGTCCCATCCCAACGACTGGTCTCGGCCTGGTTCGCCGATCGGGCCGATTACCTGGCCTTCCTCCACCGACAAAAGGCCGACGCCTTTGCGACGACCGCCGGCTACTATCATCCGACCTGGGCGGCGGTCGTCGCCTACGACGCCCGAAGCAGCGAGGCCCAGCGATCAGCGCGGGAGGCGCTAGGCCGGCGCCGGGAGGCACTCCGCCGCGCCACAATCGAGCTCGACGCGATGCCGCCCGGATCGCGGATTCGCCTGAAGTTGGCCGATGAGCCGGCGCGACTGGTCGACCGATCGGGGCTCGACCGGCGCGGTCGCGAAACGGCCTGGCAATCGGCGCGGCTCGACCTGGAATGGCGATCGAACGACCTGGGTCTGGCATCGCACGAGATGATTCACCATCTGGCCCACACCAGCGGACTGGTCCCCCGTCACGATGCGTTCCCGGTCTGGCTGCACGAAGGCTTCGCGGCCCAGTTCGAGGTGGTCCGCGGCGGCCGATGGGCCGGGATCAGCCGGGTCGACGATCATCGATTGCCCGACTGGCGACGGATCGATCGGCCGACCGGACTGGAACGGCTGGTCCGCGACCTGGATTTTGGCCGCGGTTACGGCCGCGACATCTACGCCGAGGCCTGGGCTCTGGTCTATTACCTGCGGGTGGAACGGGCGTCGGGATTCGCGACGTTCGTGGACCTGCTCCGCAACCCCGATCCGACGGCCGACGAGGCCACTTCCGGACCACGTGGCCAGCGCTACCTCGACGCGTTCCGTCGGGCCTTCGGCCCGGACCTGCCGGCGATTGGGCACGACTGGCATCGATTCATGGCCGGGGTCCGGAGCCCGATCGAGCAACAGGCCCACCCCGATCGAGGAGCTCGCCCCTAACCTGCCTGACCATCCAGACCCCGCTTTCGTCTTGGTCGGGACGAATCCTTTGAGGTCGTCTCAATCCTGCGATTGACAGGGGCGCCGGGATCGCTAAGATCGTAGTTGTCACCTGCAAGACGGGGCGTAGCTCAGCCTGGCTAGAGCGCACGGTTCGGGTCCGTGAGGCCGGAGGTTCAAATCCTCTCGCCCCGACTAAATCATCTGATTGGCAGAACTCATTTTAAGTTCACCTGCCGATGATCGGCAGTGCGACCCTGGAAGTCCGGATCGAGTCGTACCAGTACGACTCGCCAGGACCGAAAGAATCGCAGGCATTTCTCCCCTCCGCACGCGTCACGCGTCCCCTTCCAAAGTATCGCCACTACCAGCCGACGGATCTCGCGGTCGTCCGCATCGCCGGCCGCGACCTCTTCTCAGAGAATTCCAAAGCCCGTTGGGCCAGGAAGAATACCATTTTTGAAGCGGCTCGCTCAGACCACCTCTTCTCGCCGCATCGGGTCGAGGACGAGCGGTCCGTCGAGCGACGCGCCGAGCCCGGGACGATTCTCTCCCCATCTCAGATTTCTCATCAATATAAATAAAAGTGTCAGCGCCGTGCCCTCCAGGATGGCTAGGACGCGGCGAGCTACCACCAGGCCATCGCGATCATCTGTGACCGAACCTTCCCGCATCGATGCTGGCTCCAGTGGCGCGTAAGGATCTCACCTCAGGCGAAAGCGGATCGTGCGATCTGGTGGAAAGTCCACTGGTGGCATCCGCACCAGCTCCCCCACACCGGCGCGACCTCCATCCTTCGTCGGTTCGGGCATGAGTCGACCCAGACCTACCTGGGAAACTCCGAGGTCGGCACGGCCCAGATGCATGCCAAGCAGACCCTTGAGACGGCGCGGGCCATCATGCGCTAGACTCCGGTGATGCCGGAAACGCATGTTGCATGGCCGTCCCGATTTGTTGTTGCAGACCTCCACACACTGTACTTCCCGCACACGCCTGCTATCTTTGTCCCGTCGCGATGCACGAAACGGGCTGAGACGCGAGATCGCAGGCGTGCATTCAGGTAGGGGGCTGGGTGATGATGAAGGCGCTGGTCGGGGACACGATCGTCGACGATGACAGAGACATCGGTATCATCGAAGGCCGCAATAGTAACATCCTGACGATCCGGTATCCTTCCCGCGGCAACCAGCGGTTCCGGAAGACGAGAGACCAGGTCCAGCACCTTGCCGAGCGGATCCGTCAGGCCCGGCTCGAAGGGAGGCCCCTCCAGGTCGGAGTCAACATCAGCCTCGTCGGCGACTCGACGCTCGCCGATCTGGTCGGCCTCTTCGGCTACGGAACGGGACAGCTCCGCAGCGACTCCCTCTGGAAGGTTCGCAAGCAGCTCGAGCGGGCCGGCCTCGCCATCACGACCCAGGCCGGCACCTGGACCCGCGACGATCGGTTCCGGATCTCTCTGCAGGGCGAGGTGGCCGCGGTCGAGCCGGTCGAGGAACCCGGGGACGAGCCGGTTGGAGAATCCGGCCGGCCGACGACGCTAGTCGAGTTGCCGGACCCGTTTTGGCCCACGGCCCTCGGCCTCGATCGGAGCCGTGAGCTGGACTTCCTCCGGGCCATCACCGCGAGCGACCCCATTCTGTGCCTGCTCTACGTCCCCGAACAGGCCGGCCCGCATCCCTACATCCAGGCCGCGTGGGAGGGGATCGTCGGATGGGCCTTCCACTCCGCGCAGCGGTTCACCTGGCGGACCCCGTATGGCGATGCCCGTTGCGAGGTCCGCATCGCCCCGGAAACGCTCCTGGGAGCCTACCTGAAACCTTCGGTACTCGACACAGACTCGCTTCGTCTTCTGGACTCGCCCCGCTCGCTCAACCTGATCGCGATCAAGAGGACGTCGGAGCGGCCGTCCCATCTGCGACACCTCAGCGCCGTCTGGCCGGGACCGATCTTCGAGTTCCGGCCCGAGGTCGCCCAGATTGATGCCGCCTCGGCCGACATGCACGCCCTTTGCGATTGCCTGTCGCTGGTCGGCGGCGTCGCCCCGACGTTGATCGCGGGCGCGAACCCACTTGGCATGTTGAACTGGGCACGGGTCGCCCACCGGCAGTTAGGAGCGATGCCCATCACCCGGTTCGGCGCCGTGCTCTCAGACCGCTTGATCGGCAAGTTCAAGGGGAGCAATGAGTGCGCGGCGACCCTGGCTCTCAAGGCTCATCTGGCCCACTGGATTGGGTTTATCCGGCCGGGAACGAGCCTGGAGTTCGAGCACGCCGATCCTGGGAATCTGGATGAAGAAGAGGAATTCGACGACGAGGGACGACCGGCGCGGCGTCGAATCGACCTGTACGTGGAGGGACTGGGCGACTTCGAGGTCGAGTCGTTGCTCGGCTCCGGGCCGATGGAATCGTTCTACCACAAGAAAATCCTCTCACGGGCTGGTTCCGGTCGCGATCTCCCTTTCTGGCTCGTGGTCCCGAACGACGCCGTTCTATGGGCCGGTCCGCATCTCGCCGACATGGCACATCACCTGGGCGAAAAAGCTCATGTGATCATTCCATCTACAGATGGCAACTTCCTCGAAATCGGTGGCCGTGCTCTTGCGTCGGCTGGGATCTCGGCAATCCCGCCAGAAGAGGCAACCGCCTCGCCCGAGCCAACCACAGCCGAAGCCGAAGCCCGGATCAGGCTCTCCGACGTGGCCGGCTATCCCGACATCCGCCAGCAGATCAATGAACTGATCGTCTGGCCCGAGCGGCACCGCGCGAGACTCCGAGGAGTCTCGCGATCGAGCGGCATCCTGTTCTTTGGGCCGCCGGGCTGCGGGAAGACCCGGTGGGCCCAGGCGATCGCCGGCGAGTTGGAGCAGGAAGTCCGCCTGCTTGGGCCGTCTGACCTCCGCGCGCCGTTCATCGGCTGGGGACAGATCCGGATCCGGGAGCAATTCGACTGGCTCGCCGAGCGCGAGTCGCGGATGCTTATCATCGACGAACTCGACGGCGTCGCCCACTCCCGACACGAGCGTCAGATGCACACCGACGACAAAGCATCGGTGAACGAATTGCTCATCCAGGTCGACCGGGTGCTCCGCCTCGGCCGGTTGCTCGCGGCGACGACCAACTTCATTGGCTCGCTGGACGAGGCCCTGACGCGGAGCGGGCGCTTCGGTCGGTTTATCCCCGTGGCCCCTCCTGACCTCGACGAGGCGGTCCAGATCGTGGCGTTCTACCTGGGCGCCCTGGCGGGGGAACCGGCGTCCGACGCTACCCCCGCCGTACGCGTGCCGGAAGTCGGCCGGATCCGGGCGATCCTCGGCCCGTTGTTCGCCCGTGAGCGCGATGAGGGCCGATTCTTCTGCGGGGCCGACCTGGAGGCTGCGGTCAACGCCGCCTATGTTCGGAGCGTACGGCAGGCGTTCCCTGCGGACGGCTGGTCCGAGGGGGCGGTTGAGGACGTGGTCGTCACCGAAGAGGCTCTGACCGGTGCGCTCGCCGTGGCCCCTCGCTCCGTGCAGACGGACTCGATCGAACGGTTCCTGGCCGACGTCGATCGATACTGCAGCAGGGAAGCTTCAGAGGCCATCTCGCGACGGCTCAGGCCGTCGCCGTGCCAGACGAACGGCCACGCCAACGGCACAACCCTCCTCGGGAGGATCTCTGGGCTGCTCCCTGGCCCACTCGGCCGGCGGCACTGATCGAATCCCTGAATCCGGAGATGACGATGCCCTACGAGCGGCCCGAGAAGCGGGATTGCCCGGATTGCGGCGTAGCTCCCGGTCGGTTACATCGGCCGTCCTGCGACGTGGAACGGTGCGGCCATTGTGGCGGCCAGGCCCTCTCGTGCGATTGCGAGCCATCGGAACGACGCGCGTACCAGGAGCCGTGGTCGGGCGTCTGGCCGGGTTTCGAGGAAGCCATCGAGTTCGGCCTGTTCGCAAAGCGAAGTCCCGACGGTCTGGGATGGGTGTGCTGCGATGAGGATGACCCCGAAGCCTATCCGGACCTCAACCGCCTGGCCGGATCCGGCGAGTTCGCCTGGGATCGCGAGCGGCGGCGCTTCGTCAGGAACTGATCTTCCCATGGGAGGCGCAGGGATGCCGGGACGTGGTTGATCTCGCCTCCCACGACCGCCTCATCCGGTTGTGCCTCGGCCAAGGAGGGCCTCAAGTTGCTTGCCCATCGCCTCCAGTCGCCTCTCGATCCGGTCAAGGCGCTGGCCCCGCTTCATCACCGCGGTGATGATCGCATCAAGTCTCCCCCCGACTTTCTCCGTCCGGGCGCCTTGTTGTTCGACCGTTGATTTGAGGTCCGAGGCGTTCCAGACGACGTGCCCGAACCCGGCCATTGTCGCCAGAAGCACGCCCGCGAAGAAGACGCCGACCTAGCAGACGAACCCGAGCCGGGTCCGGACTTCCGTGCGAGACTCGCCCATAACCCCGCGCAGCATCTCGAACTCGCTGACCATCTATCTCCACCCGGAGTGCAACCCGCTCGGCCCCAGACTGTGGAAATCGTCGGCCATCTCGCCCCAACCGGTCGGAGCCTCCCCTCGTTGGAGCAATTCGGCGTCGGTCATGATGCCCCTCACGCTCCACCATCAGCGGCCGGTGTTTGGGGACGTAGCGGGGCGAGCATGTCCACGACGGCGATCCGGCCGACCTCACGCCCGTCGATCACCAGGGGAATGAATTGCTCTTCGGTGAAGACTGAGGTCGTCCGGTAGCCCTGTGGGCCCGGGTCGGTGTGGGCCTCAATCCGGCGCCCGTTGACGTCGACGATCCAGTAGGCCGCGATTCCGGCCGGGCCATAGACCCAGGCAGCCAGCTCCCGATCCTCCGAGAGCGTGGAGTCCGAGACCTCCACGACCAGGGCGATATCGCCGGGGTCGGGATGGCGCTCGGCGTAATCGTCGATTGACCCCCGCACCACGCAGCGGTCGGGCTCGGGCATGCTGGCCTGGGTCGGCAGCCGGACAGGCTTGCCCCCGCGCACGTCCCAGCCGGCAGGGAGCGCCCGGAGCAACTCGCGGCCACACCGCTCGTCGGCGACCGCGTGGGGGGGATTGTGTGTCATCTTTTCGACCAAGTAGCCGTTGATGAGATGACACCGGTTGCTCGAAGGGATGATCCCCGACACAGCCAGTCGCTCGTATTCCTCGACGGTCATGCGCCGGAGCCGCGGCGGGATCCAATCCGGGGCGCCGGGGATGGTCGTCATCGGCTCGATCACCGACATGGTCGCACCCTCCATTCTGGGATGGGGCCCGTCGTGGCCCCCGTGAAATCGATCATCCTTGACCCCCCTCTGCCTCGACAAGCTTTCTAGCGGATCTTCGTCCAGTCTCACTCGATCGACCCGCGGATGACCCCCGAAAGGTACTCCGACAGATCGATCCCACGATCCAGGGCGATCTTGACCGAGGTCGTCATTTCAGGGGCGGCTTCTTTTCGCCGGCCAAAGCGGATTCTCCAAAAATCCTGCCACAACCTCCACCCGTGACACACTCAAGTCTAGCGGTCCCAACCGTCTTCTGCCACCGCTGACCTGAGAGCCATCGGCATCATCCAGCACAAATCGTTTACCAAGTACATTACATAAAACTTTAATTGACGGCGTTTGGACAATGGGATTTGATTTGTTTTGGATCAGAGTCGAATGGCACGTCCTGAGGCCCCAAAGTCGCGGCTCAAAAAGACTTGCTAGTGATTAGCACGAATTGTTTCGTGGGCCTCGCCCTTCCCGGCCTCGCTCCGGCCGCTGGGGGGAGGAAACGGGACCTCGCTCGCGGGATGATGCGGGTACTCAAGACCGCAGATACCGCAAGGAGGTCCCGCATGAGCCAGTTTACCACGCCCCGGCTTCGCTTCCAGGTCTCCCGGTTCCAGGACCACTCCGTGGCCCGGCCCGAGCTCGGGCTCGACTCCATCCTCCCGGAGGCCCTGGTCCGCCGGGTCCTCGACGAGGAGGGGGCGAGCCGGCGATGCGTCTTCTACACCCCGTGGCTGACCTTCTGGGCCTTCTTCTGGCAGGTCCTCGGCCCCGACCCTTCCTGCCGCGCCGCCGTCAAGCGGATCGCCGCCTGGGTCGCACGGCGCGGGGACCGGATCGACGATGAGGACACCAGCCCGTACTGCAAGGCCCGGGCCCGGCTGCCCGAGTCGGTCCCGTTCCGCCTGATGCGAACGCTGGGGCATCGGTCGCACGACGCGGTAGCCGCCGAGTGGCTGTGGTGCGGTCGTCGCGCCAAGGTCGTCGACGGGACGACCGTGAGCATGCCCGACACTCCGGCCAATCAAGCGGAGTATCCCCAGCCCTCCTCGCAGCGGCCGGGGATCGGCTTCCCGATCGCGCGGGTGGTGGTCCTCTTCTGCCTGGCCACCGGCGCCGTGATCGAGACGGCCATCGGCAAGTACCAGGGGAAGCAGACCGGCGAAAACACCTTGTTTCGTGGGCTCTGGGACGAGGGTTTGGCCGCCGGCGATGTGGCGTTGGGGGACCGTTATTACGGCTCCTACTTCGACCTGGCGTTGCTGAAAGCCCGGGGTGTGGACAGTGTGTGCCGGCTGCACCAACGGCGGCCCAACGACTTCCGCCGGGGCCGTCGGCTGGGGAAGGAGGATCGCGTCGTCACCTGGGACCGCCCGGCCCGCCCGGATTGGATGGACGCGTCCACATACGGAGATTTTACCGAGACGATGGAGGTCCGGATGGTACGCATTCGGGTGGCCATGCGCGGCTTCCGCACGCGGCTGCTGGACCTGGTGACGACGCTATTGGATTCGGATGTTTACACAAAAAAGGATCTAGGAGATTTATACCGAAGGAGATGGGAGGCGGAGCTCCATCTGCGCGCGATCAAGGTGGTGCTGGGGTTGGACGTGCTGCGGTGCAAGACGCCGGAGATGGTGCGCAAGGAGCTCTGGATGGGGCTGCTGGGATACAACGTGATCCGGGCGACGATGGCGGAGGCGGCGCGGGCGCATGGGCGGGTCCCGCACCGCATCAGCTTCAAGGGGGCGTTGCAGACAGTGCACGCGTTCGCGGAGGCGTTACGGGACGTGCCATCCGAACGACGTGGCTGGCTCTGGAAGATGGTGCTGGCGTCGGTTGCTGGCGATGGGGTCGGCCACCGCCCAGATCGAGCGGAGCCGAGGGCTCGAAAGCGTCGGCCCAAGCCCTACCCCTTGCTGATGGTCCCACGGGAGGAGGCCCGAAACAATTTGGACGACGCGGCTTAGGGAATCCAGGACGTGCCATTCGGATCAGAGTCCTCTGGGGGCCTGCCAGGAAAAAGAGCCAACGCGAGGGCGACTCCGTCCGGGCCGTGGAATCTCTTTCTTCCAAGGAGACGACCATCGCTTGCTCCCGAGCCAACCAAATCGCTTGCTCCCGAGCCAACCAAAAGGTGATCGACCTCTGGAGACCTCTCGAATTCAGCCGGCCGCTCGGCCACAATGCAGTATTGAGAGAGATCGTCAGCGTCCGGGTCCTCCCCCGCGGGATGCCGCGCCCGGATCGGAACGGTATCCGGCCAAGGGATGCCCGCCAATCGGCGGGCCTGAGGACTCCATCCATGAGATTTCGAACCCAGAGTCTCGCATTGACATGGCTGGCCGCGGGACTCATTTCGGCCCCATGCCGGCTCCTCGCCGACGAGCCGACCCGACCGACTCCATCAACAACCGAGGCCAACGCCGCAATCCCAGCGCCGGGGCATTCGGTCCACGGCGAGCCGTTCAACGACGGACCCAGGCAGGCCGCCTATATCATGCCCGGCATGGGCAAGGCCCATTTCCCCGTGACGACCCGGTCGGCCGACGCTCAGGCGTTCGTCGACCAGGGCGTGGCGCAGCTCCATTCCTTCTTCTACTTCGAGGCCGAGAGGTCGTTCCGCCAGGCGTCGCGGCTCGACCCGTCCTGTGCCATGGCCTGCTGGGGCATGGCGATGGCGAATGTCAACAACCCTCGGCGCGCCCGCGATTTCCTGGCCGAAGCCCGCAAGCGGGCCGACCGTCCCGGCGCTCCGGCACTCTCGCGCCGAGAACGGCTCTACCTGGAGGCACTCGAGACATTCCACCGCCCTGGAGGCAAGCCGCGTGACCGCCAGCAGGAACTCCTGCGCGGCCTCGAATCGATCGTCCAGGACTTCCCTGACGACATCGACGCCCGCGCCTGGATGGCGATGATTGCCTGGCAGTCGATCGGCAATGGCGTCGTTAGCCGGCAGTCGCTCGACCTGGTCCTCGATTCGGTTCTCCAGGTCGAGCCGATGCATCCGGGGGCCCATCATTACCGAATTCATCTCTGGGACGGTGTCAAACCGATCCGCGCCGAGAAGTCGGCGGCGCTCTACGCTCGATCCGCCCTCGGGATCGCACACGCCTGGCACATGCCCGGCCATACCTATACCGGATTGAAGCGGTATGCCGACGCCGCCTATCAGCAGGAAGGCTCGGCGCGAGTCGACCACGCCTACATGGCCCGCGACCGCGTGATGCCGTTCGAGATCCACAATTACGCGCACAACAACCAGTGGCTCTGCACCAGCCTGAGCCACATCGGCCGGGCCCGCGAAGCGATCGCCGTGGCGCGGAACCTGGTTGAACAGCCACGCGACCCGCAGAAGAACGGCCCGAACGACGGCGGCTCTCCGCAGCGGCAGGGGCGGCTCCGTTGGTCGGAGGTCCTGGTCCGCTACGAGCTCTGGGACGACCTGATCGAGGCAACCGCGAACGGTGCCCTCGACTGGTCAGGCATCGGCCTGGAACAGGTCCAGCGTGCCTTTACACTCGGCCTCGCCCACGCCGGACGCGGAGACACGGCAAAGCTCGCCCAGCAGGTCGAGTCGCTCCGGAAACTCAAGGAAGCCGCGGCGAAGCCGGCGCTGGCCGAGCTGGAAGGATACCAGTTCCTTGCCCGGGGCGAGGTCGGACCCGCCTTCGATCGGTTCGCCCAGGCGACCGGGATGCGCGGGGAAGCCCTCGCTCGTGCCCACCTGAAGGCCCGCAATTTCGGCTTCGCGGAGAGTCTCGCGAAGAAGGCCGTCGACCAGAACCCGGAGCAGGTTCCTCCACTGGCCGCCTACGTCGAGATTCTTCAGGCCGTTGGCAAGACGAAGGAAGCCCGCGAGGCGTACGCCCGGCTCCTCCCGATGGCTCGATGGGCCGACCGCGATCTGCCCGTCTTCCGCAGGCTCGAGACCATCGTCGCAGCCTGGAGGTCGGATCCGACGTGGAAGGCTCCCGAGGCCCCGACCGTCTCGGCCGGGACCAGCGGTTCCGATGAGGCCGCTATCCATCGAATCGACCTGACCACACTCGGTCCGCTCGTCTGGACGCCGTTCCGGGCCGAGCCGCTCTCAGGCACCGATACCGCCGGCAAGACCTGGTCACTCGCCGAACAGAAGGGGAAGCAGGTTCTCATCCTGTTCTTCCTCGGGAACAAGTGTGCCCACTGCATGCAGCAGCTTCAGCTCTTCGGCAAGGAATACGAGTCGCTCCGGAAGCTCGGCGTGGAGACGGTGGCCGTCAGCACCGACGACGCCGAGGCGACCCACCTCCTGAAAAACAACCCGGAGAACGTCAAGTTCCCGATGCCGATGCTCGCCGACCCAAAGTTTAACATCTTCAAGCGATACCGGGTCTTCGACGATTTCGAGGGCCAGCCGCTTCACGGAACGTTCCTGATCGACGCCCGGGGAGACGTCCGCTTCCAGCGGATCTCGTCCGACCCGTTCCTGGAGGTCGAGTTCATCAAGGACGAGGCGGCTCGGGTAGGGCGGATCGTCCCGGCGAAGTAATCCATCAAGGACGGTTCCGGGAGATGGGTCCGGCTCTGTCCGAATCGAGCCTCCACCCGTATGATTGGGACGATCCGCCTTCAAGGTTGACCGCTCCACGATCGGGCAGGGCCATGTCTTCCGGAACCGTCTCGCCAGCGAACGCCGACGATCCCCTCGCCCCGACGACCGGTCACGGTCCGTTGGACTCGATGAAGGCCGTGCATCATCGCCGGCTCCGGCCGCTCGAAGGAAAGCCGCCCGGCACACTCCTCGTCCACGAGATCTATCGGAGCCTCCAGGGAGAGAGCACCTTCGCCGGACTCCCCTGCGTCTTCATCCGCCTGACCACCTGCCACCTGCGCTGCGGATATTGCGATACCCCCCACGCCTTCACCCAAGGCGAGATTCTGAGTCTCGACGCCATCTTCGCTCAGGCGATCGAACTGGGGGACGACCTCGTCGAGCTGACCGGTGGCGAGCCGCTCCTGCAACCGGAGGTTCACCCGCTGATGTCCCGGCTGGCCGACGCCGGCAAGACGGTCCTGCTCGAGACGAGCGGCGGCGTCGACACCGCGCCGGTAGATGCGAGGGTCCGGATCATCCTCGACATCAAGACGCCGGGCTCGGGTGAGGCCGGGGCCAACGTCTGGTCCAACCTCGACCGGCTCCGGCCTATGGACGAGGTGAAGGTGGTCGTCTGCGACCGCCGCGATTTTGACTGGGCTGCCGCGATCGTCCGCGAGCGCGAGTTGCATCGCCGGTGCCCGGTCCATTTCAGCGCGGCGTTCGGATCGGTCAGCCCAACCGAACTGGCCGAATGGATTCTCGAATCACGCCTGCCGGTCCGGCTCCAGCTTCAGCAGCACAAGATCCTCTGGGACCCTTCAGCGCGCGGGGTCTGACGGGCCGGCAACCCAGGTCGATCGCCGGCCCGAGGTCGATCAGCCGCGAGTTCGGGCCGGATCGGCGAACGTCCCGATCACCACGAGTCCATGCTGCCGCAGACTCGACGGCAGAGTCTTCGTCGGAGCGTGGAACGGGAGATGCTGAACCTTGGGATGCTTGTGCGTGGCCTTGACCGGGCGACGGCCCACGTGGGGCTTCCGATGCGGGTGATTGGGGATCGGCGAGACGATCGGTTGCTTGTGGCCGCCATGCCGGTTCGCCGGGACGACCGAGATTGGTGAAGGCGCAGGAGGAGGTGTCAGGCTGGTCGACACCACCGTCACGCCTCCGCCCGGTCCGATGATCGTCCCGCCGCCGCTCCCTGTCGATGAACCACCCCCCGTCCCGGTGGAGGTCGGAGAAGGCGTCGGAGAGGGCGTCGGGGAAGGGGTCGGTGAAGGCGTCGGAGATGGGGTCGTTGGTGTCCCTCCTGCGCCCCCGATGTTCAGGACGCCGATCGCCTTGTTCCCCTGGTCAGTGAACCAGATATTGCCGTCCGGGCCCACCGTGATCCCGGCCGTCTTTGCGCCGGTGGGCAGGTTGTACATGGTGAACTGGCCGGTTGTGGGATTCAGTTCACCGATCTGGGCATCGTTCCCGGATTCGCTGAACCAGAGATTGCCCGACGAGTCGACCGTGATCGAACTGGGGGAAGGATTGTTCCCCGGGACCTTGAATTGCCCGATGGAGGCCCCGGAGCTCGAAATCTCTCCGATGTAGCCGTAGAACTGCTCGGTGATCCAGAGTGATTTCGTCACCGGATTATTCACGATCCCTTCAGGATCGGCGACGATCGAAACGCTGCTCAGGCTGTATTCCGTGATCTGACCGGAACTCGTGATCTGGCCCACCGAGGTGTTGAAGGGGTCAGTGAACCAGACATTGCCATTGGGCCCGACGGTGAGATTCTTGGGCCAGCCGGCCTTCGGCTGAGTGAAGGTCGTGACCGTGGAGCTTCCCTTGGTGATCTCGGTGATGTGCCCGCCCAGTACACTGCCGACCCAGACATTGCCCGCCGAGTCCACCGTGATGCCGGCCAGTTGCTGCTGGGACTGGGCCGTGTAAGTCGCCGTGAACTGGCCAGAGGTCGTGAGCTCGCGGATTCTATCGCCAAATTGCTCGGTGAACCAGAGATTACCATCCGGCCCCACCACAATCCCATTCGGGTTTCCACCGAAATCCGGGTTCGTGGGGAGCTTGTATTCGGTAATCTGACCGCTCGGCGTGATCTTGCCAATACTGTTCGAGACCGGGTCGTTCTCAGTAAACCAAAGATTGCCGTCTGGCCCGGGAATGATCTGATACGCGGAACCCGCCTTCGAGGGGATCGGGTATTCCGTGACGGTGGATAACAGTTCGCGCGATTCGAGTCCCTCGACGATCGGGCGCGACCGAAGACGGCACGAGATGGAACGGCTCGGACGACTGGCTACCCAACGCTCCCACGGAGCGCGCAGGCCCACAGAGGCGGAATGACTCATGGAAGAAGGCTCCGCACGGGGATTTTCGACATCGAACATCGAGTCAAGGCTCTAACGCTTCCCTCGGCCGGCCGCCAGCCTGGGATTCCAGACGGACGCACGCGATCAGACCGGGATCGTCCGGTAGGGATTCGGCTCTGAGGTAAGACGTCTGTATCCTTGCACACGGCTCGTCGCTCGTCGGACCGAGCCACCGCGAAGTGTCGTAAATCTACCCTCTGTGTTCCGGAAATTCAAGATCTCGCTTGAGAGACTGCGAGGATGTTGACGTCGACGAACGCGAACTCAAGAAGTGGCTCCGACATAACAAGGCGGCACCTCGAAGACTCGAAGCTTGCCTTGTTTTGTCAAAGAATGTAAAGCAAGAAACCTACCATCCCAGGCCAGGCCGGATGCCGATCCATTCGTTAACCAGCAGCATCGCTGCTCCGTAGGCGAGGATACGGACCAGGATGTGAGAGAGGTTGGCGAGGACCCGGCGAAGTCCCTCACCAGCAGCCGGGCCATCGGCTCCGCTTCGGATGGCAATCACCCCCCCCACGAACAGGAGCATCAGGATGGGTACGAATTCCCAGGTGCTTCGGATCAGTTTACCGACGTCCATCGATCCCCCCGGAGCCTCTCGGTCTCTTGCTCAACTCGACCGCCGGCCGGCGTCCACGCTCCCCCCGGCAATCCCCGTTGTCTTCTTGAAGCAAAGATTAGCCCAGGAGTGGGTCCGAGGCGTTACGACCCACTGTTTTCCAGAAAATCAAGGGCCGAGAGGACCGGTGGAGACAATCAGAGAAAGGTCTCCGATCTCAGGGATTGCCCACATCGTCCCGATTCTCGGAATCAAAGGGAGAGGATCGTGGTTTGCTTCAGAGGGTTGGCCAACTGGGGAGGCGGAAGAGGCGACGGGCATTATCGGTGGTGGCCTGAGCGAGTTGCCCGGGGTCCATCCCGCGGATTTCAGCAAGACGCCGGGCGGTGACGGCAACCCGGGCCGGCTCGTTCGGACGGCCCCGGAAGGGATGAGGGCTTAGATACGGGCTATCGGTCTCGATGAGAATCCGGTCGAGCGGCAGGCGGGCGGCGACGTCGCGAAGGGGGTCGAGCGACCGGTTGGTGTAGGTCAGCATCCCGGCGAAGGAGAGATGAAGTCCGAGGTCGAGGAGCGCACTCGCCTCATCCCAGTTGCCGGCGAAGGAGTGTTGCACACCGATGACCGGTCGGCCGAGGGCGCGGAGCTGATCGATCAGGTCGCCGAGGCAGTCCCGGGCGTGGATCACAACGGGTAGGTCGAGCCGGTGTGCCAGGTCGAGATGACGGGCGAACCAGCTTTGCTGGAGGTCAAACGGGGTCTGGTCCCAGTGGCGGTCGAGGCCGGTCTCGCCGATCGCGACCACCGCCGGTCCCCGGGCAAGCTCGGCCACAGCGTCCCAGTCGCCGTCGGTGGCGTGAACGGCCTCATTGGGGTGGATGCCGACCGCGGCGAACAACCCCGGATTCGACCCGGCCAACGCAACGACCTCAGCGGAATCGGCCGCGGTCGTCCCTATCGCGACGATCTGCACCACCCCGGCCGACTTGGCGCGGGCGATCGTTCCGGCGAAGTCGGCGCGGAGCCGGCCGTCATCGAGGTGGGCGTGGGTGTCGATGACCGGCGAGAGCGGCTCGAATCCCTCGGGCGTCGGCATCAGGGTTCCTCCCCCTCTCCGCCGTACCCGATCAACTCCAGCCGATACCCTGTAACATGGAAGCCGCGACGACCGAGGTAATCGGCGAGCGCTGGGTCCAGACGGGCGAGCAGGTCGGGGTCAAATCGCGTGGGGAGGTCGTGGACGGCACCGGACCGGAGACACCGAAAATGGTAGTGGGGGTCGCGTCGGGCGTCGTACCGGGCCGCCAGATCACCGGCGACGGGCGACAGGCGAGCCGCCAATCCCACCGCGACCATCGCTTCGAGAGCCTTGTAGACGGTTGCCAGGCTGATCCGAGGCATCAAGGCGCGGACACCCTGGTAGATCTCCTCGGCAGTGGGATGGCCGTCGGAGCCGGCGAGCTGCTCGTAGACGGCGAACCGCTGCGGGGTACAGCGAAGGCCGAACGCCTCGAGCCTGGCCCGGATCGCTGCGCGATCGAACGTGGGGTTCTCCAACACTGGACCTGGATACCTCCGCCCGGATCTGGCCCGGGATTCCAGCCGCAATCCCTTCCCCTCAATCGCCTTCCCATTGTTGGGGAGCTTGACAAGGCTGTCAACGGCGTGTTAAATACGATGCTTGGGCCGGGGTCAGAGAGATTGTATCGGACTCGGCCCTTCCGGGGCTTGGTTCGCTCCCTGCGCCCAGTATCCCGTGCGGACTGGGCCGTCGCGAGCCCTCACGGAGGCGATGCTCTTCCCCGCGCAACGCCAGCCTGACGCCACCAGCCCCGACTGACCGGGGTGCGTGGCCCCGGCGGTTGCCGATCGATGGTGCGGATGGCCTCCTGCCCCGGGTGGTTGGCCGATCCATGGGCACCTGGGGC
>DAIDJI010000031.1 GCA_027451455.1 Planctomycetales bacterium
CCGCGTCCCACCTCGCGCACGACCTCGAAATCGCCGATCCGAATGGGGCCGGGCTCTGGAGGATTGGTGGCCATCGGTCCTGGTGTCGCCGACGCGACCGAGATCGACTCAGCAGCGGCCTCGACGAGGTGCAGGCCGCGAAGGCAGGCGCGAAGGCGGTCGGCGATCGCGGGATGTCGGGCGACCCATTCTTCGGGGTCAACCGGCTCGCCGGCCTCGAACGCGGCGAGGTAAGCGTCGAGCGCGGCGGCCAGCTCGTCGTCGGCGATGGATTCGAGGTTCATGGCCGCGCGTCCTCCATCAGGCCGCTGAGCCGCTCCAGGGCGCGGGTCCAGAGCATCCGGACGGCACCCGGGGAGCGTCCCATCCGCGCACCGACCTCCTCGAACGGGAGCCGTTCGAGGTTGCGAAGGATGATGACCTCTCGATAATCCGGCGGGAGCGCGGCAAGGGCATCGGCAAGCAGAACGGCCTGCTCGCGCCTCGACGCCGCGGCGCTTGGGGACGAGGCGGTCACGGCGAGTGCCTGCTGCACCCGGGCACCCGAACGTTCGAGGGCCGCCTCAAGCGACTCCTGGCGGCGGTAGTCGCGCAGGCCGGCTTTCTGTCGACGCGCCTGATCGGCGAGGTTGCGCACCAGAATCCGACGGAGCCAGGCGACGACCTCGCGCTCGCTCGACCCGGCGAATTTGGGGAAGTCGCGATGGGCTTCGAGGAAGGTCTCCTGCACAAGGTCGGAGGGATCCAGGCGGAGCCGGAGGGTGGTCCCGATCAGGGCGCGCGCGAGCAATCGAGCGTAGTTGCGATACTGCGCTAGCAGGGCGCCGAAGGCGTCGGTATCGCCGGCGCGCGCTCGTTCGACCAGTTCCTCCACCGTCCGGCTCGACTCGGCCATCGTTCGGAGCTCCTCCATCCGAGATAGGCGAGGACACCCCGAAGATTGTCACGCGCCGGGCGGCCGGAATGTAAGTCGGCCTCACCAACGACGCGGGGTTCGTGCGATCCGACGTAGCCGATCGCCGCCCATCCGCGTTACGATCATCAGGAGGTTCAGGTGGCCGCAAGAGGCGATCTCATGACGACCCGCGAAGAATACGAGGCAATGATCAAGCTCCTTGACTGGCCGGGATTGCTGGAGCTTTGGGAGGGAATCAAGCATCGGGAGACGCCCGGGTGGAACCCGGGCAAGGCTTTCGAGTATCTCGTGCTTCGAGCCTTCGATCTCGATGGGGCGGCGGTCCGGTGGCCCTACGGGGTCTCGCTACCGCGTCAGTCCGAGATTGTCGAGGAGATCGACGGTTCGGTGAGGGTCGGGGGGCTTTACAGCCTGGTTGAGAGCAAGGACGAGGACGGGAACATCGCCATCGCGCCAATTGCCAAGCTGCGAAACCAGTTGTTGCGCCGCCCCGCCGGCACGTTCGGGATGGTCTTCAGTTCGCACGGCTTCACCGAACCGGCTATCCAGCTCGCGCACTTCGCCTTGCCTCAGTCGATCCTTTTGTGGACCGGCAAGGAAGTGGAGTACGCTCTGAACTACCGGAGCATCTGCACGCCCTGCGAAATGAAATATCGCATGTGCGTGGACTTCGGCACGCTCGACTTCGACATTACGACGGGAGCCATCGAATGAGGGCCTATCTTCTTGTGGAAGGCGAGACGGATCTGGTGCTCTTCGAGCGGCTCCTCCCGCCCGAGATCCGGCGAGAGACGAGCATCGTCGTCGTTGGCGGACGCTCCAGCATCGCGTCGATGGCCCGTTCGCTCATGATCGCCAGGGGGAAACCGGTGGCGCTCGTTGCAGACGCCGATACCGTGGAAAGGAACGCCGTCGAGCAGCGATTCCAGGCGCTCGACGAACTGGTCGGATCGGCGGCCGCGGGCGTCCCCTACAAGGTGATCGTGGCGGTGCCCGAGATCGAGTCGTGGTTCTTCGCTGTCCCCGGAGCACTGGAGCGACTGAGCGGCACGACACTCACGCCCGAGCAGATCGAGCTGGGGATGTTACGACCCAGGGAAGTCCTCAGGCAACTTTTCCAGGATCGCATGCCCCCGCACTTCCATCGACTGGTCGGCGAGTTGACGGAATCCGAGGTCCAAACGCTCCGGGAGACAGAGCCCCGGAAGGAGCTGATCGAATTCCTGACGGAGCAGGTCCAGAGCCGAGGTCTCTTGCCGGCCATCGGCCATCCGCAAAGGTCGGGTATTTCCGGTTGATGGACGACCAGGAACGACGATCCAGCCTCGGAAACGCACATCAGGGCAAAGACCTCAGAAAGATTGTCACGCGCCGGGCGGCCGGAATGTAAGTCGGCCTCACCGGCCCATTCGGCAAAAGAAACACGATCGCTCAAGTCGGCGTCCGATCGGACCGATTGAGAGGAGTAAAGGTTCCTCGGGCTCGTGCCGGGGGGGGCGATGGAGTTCGCCCAAATGTTGAACCGCCCCCCGCGGGGCTGATAACTCCTACCCAAAGGCGGACCCCTCCGCCCGGCGGTAGGGGTTTATTTGTTGCGCGGACGCGAGGGACGGTCGCATGACGGAACCTGGCGGAGTCGGACGGCAGATCCGCCCTCGGCAGGTCGGGGTTGCCCTGCTGGCGCTGGGACTGGGGCTGGGCACGACCAGCCTCACCCGGGCCCAGCAACCCCCCACACCGGCGCCCCGGACAGCACGCGAGGCCGAACTGGAAGAACGGCTCCGTCGGATGGAGGAGCGGCTCCAGGCGATGCCCGACCCGGATGAGGTCCGTCGGCTGCAAACAAAAGTGCGCGACCTCTCCAACCAG
This sequence comes from Planctomycetales bacterium, assembly GCA_027451455.1. Taxonomy (GTDB): domain Bacteria; phylum Planctomycetota; class Planctomycetia; order Isosphaerales; family Isosphaeraceae; genus JAKAUH01. The sequence continues at coordinate 2,786 of DAIDJI010000031.1, forward strand.
GTCGATCAGCTCCAGGGACAGCTTCGGAAGGTCGATTCGGCCTCAAACCCGACATCGCCGCCCGACTCCAACGGGATGGTGGTCGGCCCCGGCGGGTCGAGGACCGCGGCCTCAATGGCCGCCGACGCGGCCGGCGGGTCGGACGACGACGTCTCCTCGGAGATCGGCTTCGGCGGCACCGCCTCGGGATTCGGGCCGGCGGCCGAACCGCCGTCTCCGCGGTTCGACATGCCCTATAGCCCGCCCGCTCAGACCGCCAAATCCTTGTATGGCCCCGGCTTCCAGATCCGGTCGCCCGACGACGAATTCGACATCCAGTTCCACGACCTCACCCAGCTCGACGGCCGGTTCTACGGCATCCCCAACCAGAAGCCGACCTCCGATACCTTCGACATCGCCCGACAGTGGCTCGTCTACAATGGGCACCTGACTCGGCCTTATGAGTATTATGTTTCGTTCGTTGACGCGCTGGGTTCCTTCAGCGCCCTCGATATCTTCCTGAATGTGAACTACGACCAGCGGTTCCAGTTCCGGTTCGGCCGGTTCAAGACTCCGTATGCCTACGAGTTCTACGCCCAGCCGACCGAGGCCCTCGCCAATGGCGAGTGGTCGCTGTTCTTCAACAACTTCGGGATCAACCGAGAACTGGGGACGATGCTCTGGGGCGAGTCGGTGGCCGGTCGCATCGACTACGCCGCAGGACTCTTCAACAGCGTGCCCAACGGCCAGATCGACCTGAGCAATGATAAGAGCGTGATTGCCTTCCTCAACTTCGCGCCGTTCCGGCCCTCGGCCGGTTCACCGCTGGAGAATCTCAACGTCGGCGGATCGCTGGTCGCCGGTTCGCAGGATTATGCTCCGGTGCCCAATGTGTTGCGGACGATCGTGCCGACGGCGGGGAGCAACGTGGTCGGCGTGCCGTTCCTGGCGTTCAACGACAACGTGCTGGCCGCCGGGCCCCGCAACCTCTGGTCGCTGCACACCGCCTATTTCTATCGGAGCCTGATGATCCTCGGCGAGTGGGAGAGCGGATTCGAGGATTATGCCCTGGTGAACCACAAGGCGTCCCGGGTGCGCCTGCCGATCGAGAGCTTCTACGTGCAGGCGTCGTACTTCCTCACCGGCGAGACGATGGCCAGTCGGGGTCGCGTCAAGCCGCTCCGACCGTTCGACCTCCGCCGCGGCCGGCTGGGCCCGGGTGCCTGGGAGACCGTTTTCCGGTACGCCGACCTGAGCCTCGGCCGAGAAGTCTTCACCGCCGGTCTGGCCGATCCCAACAACTGGACCAATCGACTCTACGCGACCGACCTCGGTATCAACTGGTACTGGAACCAGTACATCCGCGTCCTCTTCGACTGGCAACATGCCGGGTTCGGCACGCCCGTGTATTATCGCCCCGGCCGCTTTGCCAGTGCGAGCGACCTGTTCATGATACGGTTCCAGGTCTGGTTCTGAACGGCGGCTCGCCCCTTACCGGGTCGGATCGGATTCATCGAGATCGGCAACGGCCATCGGGCGGGCGTCGAGGCGGAAGAGGCGGTACTCGCGATCGAACCGGGTCGACGGTCCCCGCTCCAGGAGCTCCAACCGGCCGAGGCGGTCGAGATCGGGCCGGTCGCGGTCGCGCGCGATCAGGTAGACCGGCGCCTCGGATGTCGGGCGAAGAACCCGGAGCGCCGGCGGGCACGATCGCCCCTCGGCCGGAGTCTCGTCGCCCGGACGTCGCCCACGAACCACCGTCGCCGGCCGGCGGAGGTAGAACAGTCGGACCCCCAGGTCGTGCGGAACGGCACCAAACGGACTCTCGTACGGATTGCGGTCGAAATCGTCGTAGAGAAGCGCCACCGGGGCGCCGGGCGGAAGCCGACGGCCTGCCGCCTCGTAGAACGCTCCCTCGCGACCGCGCCAGTCGAGTCTCGGCGCGAGCAGAGAGAAGCCGAGCCCGTAGAGGATCGCGAGCGTCGCGAATCCGGCGGCGGCGACCCGTTTCAGTCGTTCCGGCGACCGCCCTCGATGCACGAGCTTCCGCGAGAGCCGGGCCAGCCCGAGCGCCGCCCAGATCGACCACGGAACCTGCGCGGCGATCGCATAGTGGGCGTTCTTGATCGTCGCCATCGAGAGCAAGGCCAGGGGCGCGGCCGACCACGCCCAGAGCAGCCGGTCGCCCGCGATCACCGAGGCCGGCACCTTCCCACCCGCGAGCCGCCCAAGGACGCCCCGTCGCAACGAGTGCCAGGCCCCGACGACCGCGATCGGCGCCCACGGCATCGCCTGCGCAAACACCCCCGGTACATACTCCCACCAGGGCTCGCCGATGAACGCCGATGGACGCTCGGCCAGCCGGTCGGCGACGTGCAGAATCCAGAGCGACAGAGCGCCGGTGCCGTGGCGGGCAACCATCGCGATCGGCCACGCCAGGGCGATCGCCGCGGAAACCATCCAGCCAGCCGGGAACATCAGGGAACGGAACGCCCGCCGATCGCGACGCCAGGCGATCGCCAGGGCGATCGCCGCGACCGTCAACACCGGGCCAAACCCGATCCCCTTGACCATCGACATCGTCCCCAGCAGGACGAAGAACGCCCATCGCCAGCGTCGACGGACCGGTCCCTCCTCGCTTCCCTCGCCGAGCATCCGGTCGAAGGCCACGACGGTCCAGGTGACGAGCGCGGCCAGCAGGATATCGGCCTCGGCAAGCCGGCCCCGGAGCGCCGACCAGGCCGTGGTCGCCTGAACGGCGCCGGCGATCAGGCCGAGTCCAGGGCCGTAGTACCGCGTCGCAAAGGTCGAAACGCCCAGGACCATCAGCGTCGCGGCGATCGCCGAGGGAAGCCGCGCCACGGTTTCGTCGACGCCGCCGACGGCCCGCCCGATCGCGACGACCAACCACCAGGGCAGGGGAGGCTTCTCCAGCCAGGGCCGACCGCCGATCGTCGGATACGACCAGTCGCCCGAGTCGAGCATCTCGCGGGCGCCCTGCGCCACGAAGGCTTCGTGGTAGCTGAGCCGCTCCCAGGTCCCGAGCCCCGGCAGCCAGACCGCCGCCGAGATCGCGAGCAGACAGGCCACCCGAACCGGGCCGGTCATTCGCATCGGCGCCCGGGCCTTTTTCGCGCTCAGACTCGCGGAATCATTCGTCCGTCGCGGCTCCATCCGTGGGCCTCGCGGGATCGGGGAGAGAAATGTCGAGACCAGTTCGCCCGGGGATCATGGGGCCATCATGGCCGGCTGTCAATCCTTTTGTTCGTGGTCCGTGGTCCCCGTCCCCTGGTCCTTAGAGTTCCTGGATCGCTGACCCGGGTTTCGCAGGCTCTCCCGTCTCTGCCCTCAACCGCGAGAACTCCCACAATCCCACCGCCCCCGTATCCACTTCGAACGGGGGAAAACCCGTCGATAACCTGTCGAGGAACCGTCCACGACCCAGAGGCCGTCCACAGAGCCCAACCTGATCCCAGGCGCCTCCTCCACCCTTCGCACCAATCAACCCGGCGCCGCCCACGGGGTTATCCACAACTTTTCCCCCGGTGGACAAGCGACATTGTGTCCGCCGAAGGTCTTTGCTATCATCAGACTCCATGTAACGCCGTCCGGGTTATCCACGGCGGATCGCCAGACTCCGACTATTACGGCGATATTCTCCCCCCTCTCTTCCTGAAAGCCAGGGGAGCAACCCGAATCCCAAACGGAGCCGATGAGTGAGGGCTTTGTGCAACCGTGAGTCTCTGCTCACGGCGTTCGGGCTGGTCAGCGGGGTGGTCCCGGCGCGGAGCCCCAAGCCGATCCTGCAGAACGTCAAGCTGATCGCCGACGCCGATGAAGGCTCGGTGCTGATGGGGACCGATATGGAAGTCGGGATCCGACACCGGGTCCTCGGCATGAAGGTGGACCGCCCGGGCGCGGTCATCCTGCCGACCGCCCAGGTCGGATCGATCCTCCGAACCAGCACCGACGTCGAGCTCGCCGTTGAGGCCGAGGAGGATCGCCTTGTCATTCGGGGCGTCCACTCGGAATTCAGCCTTCCGGTTGAGGATGCGACCCTTTTTCCCGAGGTTCCCGACTTCGGCGCGACCGCGTACCATGTGGTCGCCGCGGCCGACCTCAAGCGGCTGATCCGCCGGACCATCTTCGCGACCGACGTCGAGAGCACCCGATACGCCCTTGGCGGCGTACTCGTTGAGCTGACCACCGACTCGATCGCGATGGTCGGCACCGACGGCCGGCGGCTCGCCCGGATGTGGGCCGCCGCGGAGGGCGAGAACGATCCTCCGCCCGTCACCGGGTCGCCCGTCATCCCGGTCAAGGCCCTGAAGCTGATCGAGCGTCATCTCGACAACGACGACCCGCCGGTGCACCTGACCATTCAGGCCGGCTCCGCCGTCCTGATGCGCACCGAGGCCGCCGTGATTTACAGCCGGCTCGTCGAGGGCCGGTTTCCCAGGTATCAGGACGTTTTCCCGGCGAACGTCGAGGTCAAGATTCCGCTTGAGGCTGGCCCGCTCCGCGCCGCCGTCGAGCAGGCGTCGATCGTCACCAGCCAGGACAGCCGGGGCGTCGATTTTCGATTCGGCGCTGGAATCCTCAAGCTTACCAGTCAGTCGGCCGACATGGGCAACTCGAATATCGAGCTGCCCATTCCGTACGAGGGGAAGCCCGTCGAGATCACCTTCGACCCGAGATATCTGGTCGACGCGCTGAAGACGCTCGACGACACCGCCACGCTGACCGCCGAACTGATCGATGCGCGGAACGCCGCTGTCTTCAAGACCGAGGATCACTATACTTACGTCGTGATGCCGCTGACCCGGGAGCGCGGTTGATCGGAATCGACGCGGTTGGAAAATCGGGGCGGAACGGCCCGCTCCCCCCTGCCAAACCGGGCCGAGTCTGTTAGAATGGGACCAGAGGCGGTCCACGTCGAGGACGAGGAATTCGACGGGCCGACTGCCCCACCGAGGGGCGATCCGAGCCTGGACCCTCCGGCCGGCATGGCCGGGGCCCGGCACCACCCGCTCACGATAACGAATCAGGAAATGCCGGGCCGGGCTGCTCCCGCATGGTGGCCCGATCTGAGCGATTGTGGGGCCGTCGCGACCGTCGGCCGATCCTGCCCACCCACCGGGTGTCGCCAGCGAACCGAGGGAGCCGTCTCGAAGGCCATCCTCCTCCACGCCCCAGGCGATTTGCTGGGGCCCATTGCGTCGAGGGAGCATGCCGACCCCGAACCGTCGAGGCCCCAGGGCGCTGTCGGAGATCCTGGGCGATCTGTTCGCCGCCCGGGGTTACGGCCGGTATCTTGCGAATCGGGAACTCCAGGAGGCCTGGGACGCCGCGGTCGGCGAGTCGGCCTGTCGGCAGACCCGGCTGGGCGAGGTTCGCCGCGGTGTCTTGAATGTCGACGTTGCCCACCCGGCCTTGCTGGAGGAGCTGGCCGCGTTCCGCAAATCCGAGTTGCTGGCGGCCCTCCGAACCGGAGCGCCGGGAACCACGATCCACGATATCCGGTTCCGGATCGGCCGGACCGAGCCTGGGCCCGGGCCGGACGACGGGGCGAGCGAGGGTCCGGAAGCGGGCACGCCGGCGCCGACCACGCGGGCCCGTCGCGGCCGTCGGAAGCCGGGCCCCAAGCCGCCTTCCTGAGGGTGCCGGCGAACCGAGGACATCAGTCATCCAGGACGAGGAAACGAGGCGGCCCGACAGGCAACGAGCGGGGTTGGGGCCGAGACTCCATCGCCCGCGCCAGGGACGCCCATCGCGAGGCGGATCGAGGTGATTTTTCGATGGTGGAACTGAGCAAGACCGAGGACGCCGGACTGCTGGACCGACCGATTGTCGACGGTCTTGGTGCCGGTAACGGACACGACGGTACCGACTACACCGGCGCCAGCATCCGCGTGCTCGAGGGGATCGAGGCGATTCGGTTGCGCCCCGCCATGTACATCGGCGGGACCGATGTCCGCGGCCTGCACCACCTGGTCTACGAGGTCATCGACAACTCGATCGACGAGGCGATGGCTGGGTTCGGCCGGTCGATTCTGGTGACGATCCATGTCGACGGCTCGGTCTCGGTGTTCGACGAGGGGCGTGGCATCCCGGTGGACGTCCACCCGGAGTCTGGCAAGAGTGCCCTGGAGATCGTGCTGACCAAGGTCCACGCCGGCGGCAAGTTTGATCACAACGCGTACAAGGTTTCGGGCGGGCTGCACGGCGTCGGTGTGACGGCGGTCAATGCGCTCTCGGAGTGGCTTGAGGCCGAGGTCCGGCGCGACGGGCAGGTCTGGCGCCAGGATTTCGAGAAGGGGCAGGCCACCGGTCCGGTCCACGCGCTCGGTCCGGCGAAGGCGACCGGGACCAAGATCACGTTTCTCCCGGATTCGTCCATCTTCCCCCGGACCGAGTTCGACGCCGATATCCTGGAGAAGCGGCTCCGCGAGCTCTCGTATTTGAATCGAGGGGTTCGGATCCGGCTGGTCGACGAGCGCGGTCCTGATCCTCGCGATGTCGAGTTTCACTCGGACGAGGGCCTCGGCGAGTTCGTCGCCTACCTGAATCGCGCCCAGACGGTCCTGCACCCGCCGGTGGTTCTCATCGGCCGCGACGAGGAGCGGGGCGTTGAAGTCGAGGTGGCGATGCAGTACAACGATTCGATCAGCGAGAATGTTGTCTCGTACTGCAACAACATCAACACGATCGAGGGAGGGACGCACCTCACCGGGTTCCGAACGGCGCTGACGCGAACGCTCAACGGATATGCCCGGGACGCCGGGCCGTCGAAGAACAAGGACCTGACGATCACCGGTGACGACTTCCGCGAGGGGCTCACGGCGATCATCAGCGTGAAGGTGCCTGACCCGCAATTCGAGAGCCAGACGAAGATCAAGTTGACGAACGCCGACGTGGAGGGGATCGTCAACCGGGTCGTCGGGGAGAAGCTTGGGCAGTTCCTCGAGACCACGCCGGCGGCGGCCAAGCGGATCCTCGCCAAGGCGATGCTCGCGGCCGAGGCGCGCGAGGCGGCCCGCAAGGCGCGCGAGCTGGTGCGGAATCGGAAGAGCGTTCTCTCCGGCGGCGGGCTCCCCGGCAAGCTGATGGACTGCAGCACGCACGATCAGGATTCCAGCGAGCTTTTCCTCGTCGAGGGCGATTCGGCTGGCGGGACGGCCGAGGGAGGGCGCGACCGGATCTACCAGGCGATTCTTCCGCTTCGCGGCAAGATTCTCAACGTGGAGCGGGCCCGGCTCGACCGTGTTCTCGGCAACGAGGAGATCCGCAACATCATCACGGCGGTGGGCAACGGCATCGGCGCCGAGGAAGATCCCTCGAAGCGTCGCTATGGCAAGGTGGTGATGATGAGCGACGCCGACGTGGACGGCTCGCACATTCGGACCCTGCTGATGACCTTCTTCTACCGGCAGATGCCGAGGCTTGTGGCCGAGGGGCACCTTTACGTGGCCCAGCCTCCGCTGTACATGCTTCAGTCGGGGAAGAAGGAACGGCGATACATTCACACCGACGAGCAGATGCAGGAGATCCTGATCCAGACGGGGCTGGCCGACGCCTTGTTGCGTCGGGCGGGGCCTGAGGGCGAAGATCCCGATCCCTCGCACGAGGTGGCTGGCGAGAGGCTCCGGACGCTGCTGGACACGGTGGCCGGGATTGAGCAGGGGCTCCGGGCTTTTGGGCGTCGGAACCGGTCGCTTCGTGATTTCCTGGGGATGGCGAAGCGTCCGGAGTCGGAGAATCGCGAGAGTCCTGCCTCGATCGACGGGATGTTGCCGCTGTATCTCGTTGAGCAAGACGGGAAGGAGCGGGCGTTCTATACTGAGGAAGAGCGGCAGGCGTCGGTACGTCAGTTGCAGGAAGAAGGGGTATCGGGGGTTGAGGCGGCTCCGACTGAGCCCGCCCGCGAGATTGAGCTGCACGAGGTCAAGCTGCTGAACAAGCACCTGACGCGGCTCCGCGACGAGTTCCACCTGTGGGCTGAGGAGTTGTTGCCGCGGGAGGTCACCGGCGACGAGCCGCCGCCGCGGTTTGTCCTGCACCGTGATGGCGAGTCGTATCCCCTGGCCGACCTCCGGGCGCTGGTTCCCACGGTGCGTCGGATCGGCGAGAAGGGGATGAAGATCACGCGATTCAAGGGGCTGGGCGAGATGGATGCCGACCAGCTCTGGGAGACCACCATGGACCCGACGCGGCGGACGCTCTTGCAGGTGCGTCTTGAGGACGCGGCCGCGGCGAATGACCTGTTTTCCACCCTCATGGGCGACGATGTCGAGCCCCGACGCGAGTTCATCGAGAAGCACGCTCTCGAGGTGAAGAACCTGGATGTTTGAGGACCCGCCCCGGCCTGGCACCCGGCGGGACCCGGCTGGACTCAGCGGGACTCAGCGGGACTTTTTGGGAGGCCGCGCCGGGGGGGCACGCGATCGATTGACCCTTGTGGCAAGGGGTCTGGCCCGTGCGGGTCGGCCCCGGCGAACGGCCCCTGTACCGCTCGATCGGGCGCGCCCTGGCCCGTCCCGATGGGCCACGTCCGCCCGGTTGCCGCCTTGGCGATCGGATCGGGCTTCGAGCGGGATCGAGTGATCTGGTCTGGCATCGAGCCGGGTCAATTTGTGACGAGGCCGCGCGCCGGCCGCGCCGGGGCGAGGCCAGACGACGAGGTTCGTGGACCCCTTTTTTGTCCGCCGGCCGGCGGGCCCTGCGTGGCCTGCGGCTGCCCTGATCTGTTGATATGCTAATGACCCATCCCGAGTGGGAACAGACGGCGGGCGTCGCCCAGAAGGTCGCCCGGAGTTTCAGTGACGCGGTCCGCGCTCGCGGGCAATCGTACTTCGTCAAGGGTCGGGTGACGCTGATGGCGTCTCGGCCTGGCGAGGTGGTGGCCCGGGTGCGGGGGACGGCGAAGTATCGAGTACGGGTTCGGCTGCGGGGGGCGAAGTTGCTGGCCTCTTGCAGTTGCCCGTATTTTGGGCCGCAGGGGGAGCCTTGCAAGCACCTCTGGGCGACGCTTCTGCTGGCCGAATCGCGGAACCTGCTCCAGGCGCCGCCGGTTTTTCCGTTGAAGCTGATCGTCGAGGGGCCGAGGCGTCCGCAGGCGCCGGGGCCGATCGACCTTCGCGACGACCCGGGTTCGGCGTATCCGTCGATTGAGCCGGGCCTGGAGATTCTGGGTCTGGCGCCTCCGCGTCCTGGGCCGCCGGGTGCGGTTGGGGGCGGTCCGCGGGGCCATCGGCCGAAGCCCAATCGGGACCGCGATCGGGAGCGGGGCCGTACCCAGGAGCCCAACGGGGCTCCGGCGGGCTGGTCGCACCGCGGTCCTGCGCCGCGGGATCGACGTTCCAAGATGAAATCCGGTTCGGGGACGATCATCGGTGCCGGTCCGGTTGGAGGCGGGGGAGCGGGCCCGGGTGCGGGTCGCGAGGCGGGACGGGCGGCCAAGGCGGTCAACCGGAATGGTAAGCGGCTGCTGGTTTACGTTCTGGATGTGGCCTCGACGCTGACCCAAAATCAGGTGGTGATCGACCTGGCCCGGCGTCAGCGCAAGGCGACCGGGGAGTGGGGGCCGCTTCGGCCCTGGTACTACGCTCCGCACGCTGCGCACGTGAAATACGACCCGGAGGACCGGCTCCTGCTGGCGCTGCTCGACGAGGCGCAGGGGCTTGGGCCGATCGGGACTTCGGCCTATGGGAGTGGGTCGGGTTCGAATGGTCTGGAGGGTGCCTCGAACGGTCCGTCCCGGCCGTACGCGGCCTCGGCCCGTGCCGCCGCCGAGCGAGCGATGCGAGGGACCCGGCGGTTTGTGCTCCGGAAGGATCAGGCGGGGCTGGTCGAGCGGTTGGCCCGGACGGGGCGGCTCCGGCTCCGTCGGACCGAGGGGGAGGACGATCCGCCGACGATCCGGTGGGACGACGGCCAGCCCTGGCGGTTCAGCCTCGACGTGCGCGCGGAGGCGGGCGGCAAGCGATGGTCGTGGCGCGGCATCCTCCGGCGAGGCGAGCAGCGGATGGACCTCTCCGAGCCGCTGGTCCTGCTCCCGGGCCTGCTCGTCCAGGGCGCCGGCAAGGCCGCCCGGTTCGACGACCTCGGCGTGATGCCCTGGATTCTCCGGCTCCGGTACGAGAAGGAAATCACCTTCGTCGAGCCGCAGCAGGACCTGATGCTCGGTCGGATTCTCGCCGAGACCCGCGTCCCGCCGCTGGAACTGGTCGAGACGCTGAACCTCGAAGAGATCGACGTCAAGCCGCGTCCCTGTCTGACGCTCCGGACCCCGCTCCAGAACTGGGGCCTGGGCGCCGACAAGCTGATCGGCGATCTGGAATTCGACTATGATGGCGCGGTGATTCCGGCGGGTCGAACGACGCCGCTCGCGGTTTCGACCGAGCTTGGGCTGGTGATCCGCCGCGACCCGAAGACCGAAAGCTCGGCCGATGTGAAGCTCTTTGAGCTTGGTTTCCGCGAGGCGAAGGATCCGAGGCTCGACCCCGGGACGCTCGAATTACCGGCGAAGCGGCTGGCTCCTGTGACGAAGGACCTGGTTGCGGCTGGGTGGCGGGTTGAGGCGGAGGGGAAGCTGATCCGTCCGGCCGGCGAGTTCAAGCTGGCGCTCTCGACCGGGATCGACTGGTTCGAGCTGGACGGCGGGGTCGACTTCGAGGGGCACCGGGTGAGCCTGCCCGACCTGCTCGCCGCGGCGAAGCGAGGGGACCCGATGATCGAGCTGGGCGACGGCTCGATGGGGATGCTCCCCGAGGAATGGCTCAAGAAGTACGGCATCCTCGCCGACATCGCGACCGACTCCACCGACGGCCACTTTCTCTTCAGCCAGTCGCAGGCGGGCGTCCTGGATGCACTCCTGGCGGCCCAGCCGGAGATCCGGGTGGATGCGGCGTTTGAGAAGATCCGCCAGAATCTCCGGCAATTTGAAGGGATCGTGGCGATCGACTCGCCGCCGGGCTTCCACGGCGAGCTTCGGCCGTACCAGTGCGAGGGGCTCGGCTGGCTGGACTATTTGCAACGATTCGGATTTGGCGGCATCCTCGCCGACGACATGGGACTCGGCAAGACGATCCAGGTGCTGGCGCTTTTGCAGCGGCGTCGGGCGTTTCGGCAGGCGAAGGGCCCCTCGCTCGCGGTGGTCCCTCGGTCGCTGGTCTTCAACTGGATCTCAGAAGCGGAGAAGTTCACGCCGCGACTCCGTGTCCTGGATTACACCGGACCAGGCCGGCACCCGCTCCGCGAAACCTTCCGCGATCACGACCTGATCGTCACAACCTACGGGACGATGCGAAGCGATATCGCCGAACTCGCGCCGGTGGATTTCGACTACGTGATCCTCGACGAGGCGCAGGCGATCAAGAACTCCGAAAGCCAGTCGTCGAAGGCCGCCCGGCTGCTGAAGGGACGGTTCCGGCTCGCCATCAGCGGAACGCCCATCGAGAACCACATCGGCGAGCTCTGGTCCATCTTCGAGTTCCTCAACCCGGGGATGCTCGGGACCGATACCGTCTTCAAGAAATACGTGGGCGGATCGGGTGCCTCGCTCGACGATGGCGACCGCGCAACCCTGGCGAAGGCCCTGCGCCCGTTCATCCTCCGAAGAACCAAGCAACAGGTCGTCAAGGACCTGCCCGACAAGACCGAGCAGACTCTCTACTGCGACATGGAAGCCGATCAGCGGCGGATCTACGACGAACTTCGACTCCACTACCGCGACGCCCTCCTGCGCAAGGATACCGCCGAACTCAACCGGTCGAAGATCGAGGTCCTGGAAGCCCTCCTCCGCCTCCGACAGGCCGCCTGCCACCCCTCGCTGATCAACCCCGAACTGGGGCCCGACGGATCGGCCAAGCTAGACATGCTGATTCCATCGATCATGGAGGTCGTGGAGGAAGGGCACAAGGCGCTGGTTTTCTCGCAGTTCACCAGCTTCCTGGCGATCGTTCGCGAGCGACTGGATGAAGAGAAGGTCACATACGAATATCTCGACGGCCGGACGCGTAACCGGGCGGCGCGGGTGGAGCGGTTTCAGACCGACCCGGATTGTCCGATCTTTTTGATCAGTCTGAAGGCGGGCGGGCTGGGTCTGAACCTGACGGCGGCGGAATATGTGTATTTGCTGGATCCGTGGTGGAACCCGGCGGTCGAGGCGCAGGCGATCGACCGATCGCACCGGATCGGCCAGACGCAGCATGTTTTCGCGTATCGACTGATCTGCCGCGACACGGTCGAGGAGAAGATCCTCGAATTGCAGCAAAAGAAGCGCGACCTCGCCGACGCGATCCTCAACGCCGACAACAAGGGTGTGATCCAGAACCTCACCCGAGAAGACCTGGAATTCCTGCTCTCCTGAGGCGTGCGTCCGGTGGCGCCCCTGGGATCGCGATGCGGGAGGTGCCCCGAGGATCGCCGGCGGGAGCCGGCTGGTCCACGCGAGAGAACCAATCGGCCTGGTTTCGACGCTGGTCTGATTTTCGCCCGCCGGGAGCGCCTCATTCCTCATGGCCACGTCCGTCCTGCTCCGAATGTAGTCGCCAAATTTCGCTTTGATCATTGCGTTCGTCGATTCGGCGTTAGATCGCTTGGGGTAGTGAGCGAGGAATGCGTCTCGGTTTAGGTTGTCGAGAGGGAACATCTTCGCCATCGTATATAAGTCCCGGAGATTGGGGCGGGCCTTCGGCTTCAGGGCTGATCTGTTGCCCGAAGTCTGCTGGGTCTACCTGGACACCCTGAAGGTCGGGGTTCTCGTTTGCTATCCGAGCCAACTGCGGATCGCCGAAATCGCGAGATCCTGCTACAAGCTTTGTCCATGGTTGGCGTCATCGCCTTGGTCGATGAGGTCCCGGGCTTCCAGGATCGGCGGGCCAGAGACGAGATTCAGAATGTTGTTGATTTATACATATAAGTTTAATTGACATAATACCCGAGCAAGTTCCCGGAAGAATTCTTTCGCCCGATCGATCGACTGCACGGATGGCCTTACAAGCCGGGAAACGAGAAGCGGACGCTGCTTACTGGAAAGAAGATAAAGAAATATAGCTATGTAGCTTTACACGGAGAAGTGGAGGCGCAACTTCGGGTGCGGAATCCGAAGGATGGAGAAGGGGCGGCGGAAGCTCGCAACCGACATGGCGTCAGACGAGAAGCTTGCGCTAGCCGGGTCCACCGGCGAAACGGGATCACGCTGGGCCGAATGATTGATAAGCGTTCGAGATAGCCATATCGTTCTTACGATAACCTGCTAGGGCATCATCGTTTGATGCCAAATCGGCGGGAGAGATGGAATCTGATGTATCGCATCTATGCCGATGAATCAGGTACGCAGGATCCTAAGTGGCTCATCATCGGTATGCTGTTTGTTCCTAATCATGGTCCCCTGCACTCAGAGCTGTGCAAGGCGAAGGATGACATCGGTTATTTCAACACCTCGCCGAAGAAATCCGCAAAATACAAGGAGGTCCACCTCACGGAGTTCCGGTCGCCCCGAGATGTCGAGATTGGCAAGGTTTGGGTCGATATTTTTATGCGGCACAATTGTTACTACCGTAGCATCGTGATCGACTGGAGCATCTGGAACGGAAAGCATTTCGGAGATCCGTTTGAGCCGGATGCCTTGAAGCGGAGGAGGGCCTACAAGAAGTGGGCGGAAATGCTCTTGTATCCCGAACTCAAGGGATGCGAGGGAGGGCCGCAGATCAGGAACGCACGCTTCTTTCTAGATCGTTTGCGGATCATGTATGGCTATGACGTAGTTTCTCATCTCCGGGCGAGGTTCACTGAGAACTACGTGGGCCAAAATCCGTACATCGCCGAGTTCCAGCATACGGATTCATGGAAGGATGCTAATCAATGCTTGCAGCTTTGTGATTTGCTGACGGGCTGCCTTTATCAACAACTAAATCCTTCGAAGAAAGAGGCGAAGATCGCTGTTCGAGACTACCTGGCCCAGTCGCTGCAGCCGCATGGGGTCAAACGAATGGATCCGGGCTTCTGGAGGCAATTCCATCCATCAACGATCAACCAGCACCTTGAGAAGTACAGCGCATGGTTCTGGAGGCCCAAGACCGCATCTGAGTTGAAGAAGAAGCCGCCCCCACGGAAGAAAGTATCCCTGGAGGACTTGAAGAAGCGGTTAGGCACAAATGGCGGGAAATGAAGCGATGCGAGCCTGGATGGATCGGTTGTCATAGGCGATCAGGCTAACCTGAACCCTCGACCGACGCTCCAGGCTCACACCACCCTATTATATCGTATCTGGGGGCTGTGTCAATCAAGATATTCCAATCCCATCGCAAATCCCATACGGTGATGATGATCGCAAACGAAGGGAAGATTTTCTCCAGTTCACCGAATTCGCCAGACTTTCTAATTTCGATAATCGTTATAGTTTAACAGATGGTCTAGTGGTGGAGTGGCTTTTTGTATAGACGCCCAGCCTTTTGTGCGGCGGGGCCTTTCTGTGCAAAGCCGGGGACGGGCTCTGGTCGTCCGCGACCGCTGTCCTCATTCGCACGACGATTTTGCCTTCGCGTGCAGGACCAGCATCGGCTCGTCCACGAAATGGGGACAGGCACC
>DAIDJI010000032.1 GCA_027451455.1 Planctomycetales bacterium
CGATGCAGTCGAGACGCTGGCGCTGAAGCTTGCCCTTGGAGACCGCGCGTGGCGCATCCCCGTGTCGAGCACCAAGAGCATGACCGGCCACCTGATTGCCGCCGGCGGGGTGGTCGAGGCGATCGCGTGCCTGCTGGCGATCCGAGACGGAGTCGTACCGCCGACGGTAAACCTCGACCACCCGGACGACGACTGCGACCTCGACTACGTCCCCCGGGCGGCGCGTGATCAGGCCGTCGAGGTCGCGATGTCCAACAGCTTCGGATTCGGGGGCCAGAACACGACGCTCGTCCTGCGACGGTTCAAGGGGTGAAGGCCCGTCTCCAATTCCTTTGGAGGGGCGGCCCTCCGACGGACTGTATGCACATGAAATTTGAATTAGTTCATTTTAAGAAATTGTGTGTAAAAGAACTTACACAAATTTCGACCATGGAACCTATCTTGACTTCCCAGAATCCTTGAATAACGGTTCCAGACACCTTTTCCCCGCCCCCGTTTGTCGAGGAAGCTTTCAGGCGATTTCATCATCGAATGGGATGAATGTTTTCCTGGAGCGATGGGCCAGCAACATCGCTTCCATCGCCCGACCGATCAGGAGACCGAGCGTCCCCCCGACCACGATGCCCGCTGGCAGGCCGAAGACCACCGCCCCGATCGCCGGCATACCACAGGCGATCTCGCCCGGCGGCGGGTCGGGGGGCAGCATCAGCCGGAGGCCGGCTCTCCCGCCAAGAACGATGCCGCCCACGATAAGGACGATCCGGAGGAAAAGCCTCATTCGACCTCCCCACGGCGGGTGGAGAAACCGGGACGGTGGAGAAACCGGGACGCAGCTAGTTTTACAAATCCTCCGACCTGGGCCAACGAGCCCGCCCGCTGCCTCACATCCTATCAAACCCATCCGCCTCATGCCAGAACGCGACATCGGGGGCGCAGCTAATTGACCTGAGAGGAGGGAAACCAAAACGGAAACGCAGCTAGTTGACCTGGGAGGAATGCCCGAGCGACCGCCAGGTCGCGATCGCCCAGTCGCAATCGTCGGCGTCGCCGAAGATGATGTTGCAGGCGGCCAGGCCGCCATCGACGACGTGATGGCCAATGAGCTGCCAGCCCGGGTCTTCCTCGCCGTCGGGCGAGGTCAGAACGGCCCGGCCGGTGACGGGTCCCTCGCGGTGGTCGACGGCCCGGCCATCGGGGAGGGTCAGGCCGTCGAGGATCTCGGCGGCCGGCGGGGCGTCGCCGTCGTCCCGGGTCACGCTGTACGACTTGAAGAAGATGGCCCGCGCCTCGTCGCGCGCGATCCAGAGTTCCTCGTCGTCCCACTCCTCGGCCATCTCGCCGGGGATCTCGATCGACCAGCCGTCCGTCAGCTCCACGCGGACCGGGCGCCTCCGGTATCCGATCCGAGGGACCGACGCCCCGATCGCTCGAGCCCGCTGCTGGATCTCGGTTTCGAGGTTGTCGCCGGACATCTCCAGATAACCGAAATGCGACTCGATCGGTCCGATCAGCTCGGCCCACTCGCGCCAGGGGTAATCGAGTGTCGGGTCGAGGCGGTAAGCCCGAGCGAGGTCGAGATGCACGTCCATCAACAGCCGACCCTCGTCCTCGGCGAGCGGGTCGCGCCATCGGACGTCGCGCCACATCCGCGCCTTCGCCCGACCCAGGTAAAACGGCGCCCCGAGTCCGGGCTCCCACCAGGGGAACAGGTCGATCCCCCGCGACGGGTCGGCCGCGACAGCCTCCAGCCAATCGACCGCGCGCGGGCCCATCGGCGTGACCAGCGGGCCGTGGTGCGGGTACTGGTGCCCGATCGCCATCGAGATCATCATCCAGTGATAATCCCGGTCGAGTCCCTCGCGCACGACTCAAGCGACTCCGCCCAGCCAGTCGAGAAACTCGGCCTCGAGCGCACGGTGATCCCCGGTTTCGAGGAATCCTCCGCCCTCCTCGGACGTCTCCCACTCGACTCCCAAATCGTCGCCGATCCGGACGAGCAGGTCACGCAGGTAGCCGTGATAGCCGGGCCCGACGGTCGAGGTCTTGGCGCGGACGCGGACTCGCCCCGCCCCGAGATGGGCGATCTCAAGATCCTCAGCGCACGGGTGCAGGGTCGCCAGAACGGCCGGATGATCGTCGCCGACTCGCCCGGGACGCACCGACTCCATCGGCTCGCCGGCGTTCTGTTCGATCCACGATCGGGCTCGATCGAGCCACCGCTCCGAATCCCCCGCGAGTGCCCGGCACCGGCCCGTTACGTCGATCCCGACTCCCATGTCGTCTCCTCTTCGCCGCCTTCGGACCGATCGCGATCGCGGTAGAATGCGACGGCCTCCGCCACGCTGGGGAAGATGTCCCAGAATTCCTCCATCTGCATCTCGCCCAGGAGGAACTGCTCCATCTCGCGGCTTGGGTGCGCCAGGACCGCCTCGCCGTGACCCTGGCGGATCCGTCGCGTGATCGTCATCAGCACGCCCAGAAAGCTCGCCCCCGTCTCGCGGAACCCCGTCAGGTCGATCACGAATTGCCGAGAGCCCTGCTCGATCATCTCGCCGACCTCGCGCGCAGCGTCGACGTAGCGCGGATCGTTCATCAGCCTGGCGAAGTTGCTCAGGACGACCACATCGCCATCGAATCGGATATGGACGGGCATCGGGCACGCCAGGGTCAGTCGTCCGTCGTCGTTGGTCCGCAGGGCAACGATCGATTTTACCGAATCCCTGCGCGTTTGTCGCACTGCCTTCCGATTCGGGCGTGCCCGCGGGACCGCGAACTTCAGAGGAGCGACGCTTCCATGCTGGCAAACTCGTGGGCGCGCTGGCCGTGGCGGAGTGCGCCGTCGAGGGCGTCGCGGAGGGATTCGCCGATCCCTCGTTCGCGGACCGCCTTGAGGCGATCGCGGCACCGGATGTAAGCCTGGATGACGACGGGGTCCCACTGGGTCCCGCCGCCGTTCCGAAGGATCTCATCGACCTTCTCGAATGGCATTGCCGTCCGGTAGGGCCGCGAGGTGCTCATCGCGTCGAAGCTATCGGCGACGGCAAGAATCCGGGCCAGCATTGGGATCGCGTCTCCCTGGAGGCCCTCGGGGTAGCCCTTGCCGTCGTACCGTTCGTGGTGGTAGAGCACGCCCGGGAGCAGGTGCTCGATGGCGCTGAGGCCGGCCAGGATGCGGTGGCCGATCACCACGTGCTGCTGAATGTGCTTGAACTCCTCGTCGGTCAGCGGCCCGCGCTTGGTCAGGACGTCGTCACGGACGCCGATCTTACCGATGTCGTGGAGCAGGCCGGTCAGGTAGATATCGCTCAGCTCGTCCTCCTGGAGGCCCAGCTCGCGGCCCAGTTCAACGGCGGCCCTCGCCACCCGCTCGCTGTGGCCGTAGGTGTAGGCGTCCTTGGCGTCGATCGCCGCGGTGAGCGAGCGCGTCAGGCCGACGAGCAGGTCCTTGATGTGCAAGTACCGCCGCGAGGCCCGTGACTGCAAGCCGATCAGCGAGGCGAACGGAAGCAGCAGCGCCGCGTCCGACCGCCGGAAGCCCGGCGATGGTCCGGCCTCCAGGTCGTCGCGGACGGCGGAGCGAGGCAACCTCGGCTCGCGGGCGGCCGGGCTCCTCGGCGAGGATCGCCGGCGGTTCAGCGCCAGGACCCATCCTGCAAGCTTCCGGTCGGTCACCGGGATGGCCAGCAGGTTGACGACCTGCGGGAACCGCGCCCCCCAGCTCGATTGGGAAATGTCGTTGATGAGGAGATAGCCCGACTCTTCCCAATTCGTCTGGCTGGACAGGACATTCGCAAGTCGACTGCTATCCCAGGGCGAAAGCAGGCGATCGCCCTCAAGAACGATATCCTCGTCATTCTGGACGGGCACCCAGCCCATCATCTGCGCGCCGACCAGTTCGGCGGCCGCTCGAAGGATCCGCTGCCGCTCTCGGTTGGGCTCCCGGTGTATGCGGGCGCCGCGATGCAGGCGGTCGAGGGCAATCATCGCCTCCCAGGCGACCATCGACTGCCGATCCTGCTCGGCCTGGCTCCGCCGGCGGTTGCGGACCTCGCGGGCTCCCTCGATCCGGTCCTGGACCGATCGGGACCATCGCTCCAGCCGCGATCGCTCCTGCGACGCCTCGGCCGGCGTACGGGCCATTCCCGCGATCACGCCGAGGGCGACCAGGCGCGATGGGCCCGGGACGTCGATCGGGATCGCGATCCGGTAGCGACCGTCCGGTATCAGCGAGACCTCTGCTCGTTCGACCGCCGAGAGCGCCGTGGGCGGCTCCAGGTCCACGGGCAAGTCTTCCTGACCAGGGACAACAACCCGTCGGCCGGTCGAGGCGTCGAGAAACCGGAACGGTGTCTCGAATTCCGCGCGCAGGAGATCGTCCAGGGCCATCGCTTCCTGGAGGATCGCGGCGGCGGGATCGGCCGCCTTCAGCCGAGACTCGATTGCGATGCTCATCGGGAATTGCCTCCGTTCCGAAGCAACTGGTGGTCGGGGGCTGGGGGTCGGCCCGGACACTCATCGATTCCGAAGCGACTCGGCCGCGACCGACTCGCTGGCTTCCGATCGTGGGTCTCGCTCGTCGAGCCGATCGGATTCGCCGCTCGCCGCGATCGAGAACCACTGGGACCGAGTTCCCTCGATTCCATCCGGGCCAGGGTCCTGTCGTCGAATCGGAATCCCAACGGGACCTTCGCGTCCGTCGATCGGCTCACGAACGCGGCGCCGCGGCGATCCGCCCCGGCCGCCATCGCCGGAAGGCCAGCCATGGGGTGTTCCGCCGAGTTCTCTTGATCCAAATCTAGGTCACGAATCCCACCCAGTCGCCCGCAGCGGGCCGAGGGCGCCCCTCCTCCCATCTCTTCCCTGCCGTCGCCGGGAATTTCTCTCCGGCTGTTGACCCGTCGCAACATCGCGACGGAAACTGTCACCCGGCCGATGCTCAATCGCCCGAGCGGGCGCGGCGGATCGCTTCCGGATACGCCGGAGGCAGTGCGACCGGTCCTCCCCGCACGGACCACCATCGAGGGGTCTCTGTATAGATCCAGACATACTCGTCGGACAGCTCCAGCGCGGATCGGAGCGATCTCTCGAAGCCGGCGGGGGTGAAATCGTTCTTTGAGGGGTCGTCGACGTGCCATCCGTTCTTCCGCCAGTCGTGATCGAGCCAGAGACCGAAGCCGGCGGAGATGACGCGGGCATGGGCGGCTGGATCGTCGGCGAGTGCGGCGGCGTCTCGGGTGATGGCACGCCGGGCCTCAACAAACGCCGATCGGTCGCGATACCCGTACGATAGCTCATGGCCGTCGACGATCCGGGTGGACCCCTGCGCGGCGGAGACCATGCCATCGAGGAACGGAGCGAGGAGGCCATCGGGGCACTCGGAGATCGGCTTGCGGCCCTGTTCCGACTGCTTCCAGGGCAAGGTATATCCAAACGTGAGAAAGACGGTGAGGCCGGGGTAGCCGTCCTGCATCGCCGCCATGACCTCGCGGCCTCGCCGGCGGGCCTGGGCGGCGTATTCGGTCCACGGGCGCTTCGAGGCCTCACGCTGCTTCCGATAGTCGAATAGCTTGCCCTCATACGCCTCGGTGTCGAGGAGAAGGCCCGGCCCGCCGCCGGACCGGGCGAGTTTCGCCGCGAGCCGGGCGTTGGCAATCACGGCCGAATAATCGTCAAACCAGTCGAGGTCGGCGGGCGTCGTGTTGAACCGCAGGAAGTTGCGGCGAAACCGAGAGGGCGATCCGGCGACCGCGAGGAGATCGGCGCGGGCCTCGGCGAGTTCCTCGGCCGAGAACCGTCGACGGCCCCATCCCTGCCAGGTCAGGCTTGCCGGCGCCGCTCCGGCCGGGTGGGCGTCGACGTGGTAGACGCAGCCGTCAAACGGCGTCTTCTCCATCTCCGCGAGATGCTCGCGGAGAAAGCGGGTGTCGGGCTCGTCCCAGCCGAACTCGATGAGCGACCGACGATCGCCGGCCCCGGCCGACGCCGATCCCAGCAAAGCCGCGACCAGCGTCGCCATGGCGATCCGGACGGACGGTCGAAGCCCCATCGTTTATCCTCCGGTCACGCGCGCTCCGAAGATCCGACGCTCGGCCGATCGGAGCACCGGCTCGATCAGGCCCGCGATGCCCAGGCCGACCACAAGTCCGAGAACATCCGTCAGGCCGTCGCCCATCGTCGCGTCGCGACCGACGACGGGAAGCTCCTGGCCCAGCTCAGTCACGATCGTCAGCACCAACCCCATCATGCCGATGGCGAGGGCCTTTCGCCGCCAGGTCCCGGCCCGGGCCCAGAGGATCGCGAAAACAAAGAAAAGAAGGAAGTGGGCGATCTTGTCGCGGTTCGGCACCCGAAACCAGCTCGCATCTTCCTCGACGTGGCGCATCACGCTCCGGGGCATCCAGCAGAGGACGCAGATGGTCAGGGTCCAGGCAGCGGCCAGGAAGAGGCGAATCACCCTGAGCAAGACAGGGCCCGAGGGCTCGACATCAGCCGAGGTCGTCGCGATGGGTTCCAACGGATCGTCTCTCCAGGCACTCCACGGTTGGGGATCGAGTACACTTCCATGATAGCTCCCCCTGGGATTCGTGCGAACCCGTGGCCAGGGGCTCGCCTCGCGACGGGGTGAGAATCCTCGGTAAAGTCAGCGATCCTCACCTGTTTTCTCGGGCCGGTAGCAGAGATGATTTGGCCCTAACTTAGGTGGGACGAGGGTGTGATTCCCTCACGGTGTCTGAGGGAGTCCAGGGGCGCGCCCGCCCGGATCGGGGGCGCGCCCCTGAATCGGCTCTCAGGTCAGGCCTTGCCGCCCTTCTCGGCGGCCTTGCGGAACGTCTCAAGGTTCGAGTCGAATCGCTTCCGGTAGTTCAGGAAACCCGAGCTCTTGCGGACCTCCGGAGAGACCGCGTTGTCGAGCGACTTGATGGCCTTCTCCTCGGTCGCGACAGCGCCGGCGGCATCGCCTGTCCGATACTGGGCGATGGCCTGGGTGTCGAGGAAGCTATACTGCTCCCCCTTCGTCAGCTCGTTGGCGCGGCGGGCCGCCTGAAGGGCCAGCTCGGCGATCCGGCGATCCGGCGCCCGGGGCAGGCCCAGATCGATCACTCCGTAGAACGCATTGTTCAGTGCCATGGGGTCGTCGTGGAACGACTTCAGCAACTTCTCACCGAGCTTGATCGCCTCGTCGGTCGCGCCGGTCGCGTTGAGGGAGTGAAGGCGAATCGAGCCGATCATCGGCTCGTTGGCCATCTCGGGATCGGCGGCGATGATCTCATCGATCGCCGAGAGGGTGCCCCGATAGTCGCGACTACGGTACGGCGTGATGATCTTCATCTGAACCGCCACCATCTTCTTCTCTTTGCGCTTTTCGGCCAGGCGCGTGGCGGCGATCGCTTTCGCGTCCCAGGTTCCGGCGACCACCTTTGCCAGGGGATTGTCCATGCTCATCGGGTGGCCGATCCAGGCGATCTTACCGTCGTGGATGATGAACGCAGCCGGGATGCCGTTCTCCCCGGCGGCCATCATCCAGTTCTTCGCCATCGAGCCATCGCCGGGGCTCCCGCCCTCGGGGACGGAATCGAGCGCGACGTTGTAATCCATCTTCGCGCCCATCTCCTCGACGAACGGCTTCACCTTTTCGAGATTGTTCTCCCAGATATCCACACCGATGAAGCGAACGCCCTTCTCCTTGTACTTGTGAGCCAGCTCGGAGACGTGCGGGATGCTGGCGCGGCAGGGACCGCACCAGGTGGCCCAGAACTCCACGACATAGGTCTTGCCGGGCTCAAAGGTTTCGACCTTCTCTCCCTTGACCCAGCCTGAGACGGACAGCTTTGGCGCGGGATCGCCGATGTTGAGGATCTCTTCAGCTTGGGCCCCAGTCGCCGTGAGGAGAACGGCGACCGCGGCGAGGCGGGTGATGTGGCGGTGCATGAGGGGAGTGACTCCGGGGGCATGCGGGGAGGGACAACCCGGACGCCGGGAAGATCCCTCCGCCATCTGCGTGACGCAAGCAACCCGGAATGTACAGGAAGAAGCAAGGTGCCCGCAATGGAGACGGCCATCGGTCTGACGCACCGACGACACGTCAACGCGACCGGGGCGTGCGAGAGGGCGCGTGCTTCGGCGGCGACTTGGCGACACTTCGCATCAGGTCGTCGTTCTTCTGAACAATCTCCTGCCGGGCGACGCCGGCGCCGTCGGCGCCGCCGGGGGACGAGCCCCCGCATCCCGCGAGGGCGAGTCCCGTGATCAGCGCGGCCGCACGCGTTCCGTACGATCGAATCATCTCGAGAATCCTTTTCGACTCGGGTCGGTCTTCGGCTCAATACTGATCTGAACTAATGACCTCACCGCCGTTGCGAGTGCCGAGTCCCCACCAGGCGTTCAGCGCGACCGAACTCTTCACGAAATGAACCGAGCCGTCGGCGAACCCGACATTGACACCGCCCGGGTGGTTGCTGTTCGGTGGGGCACTGCCAAGTGGGCCGACGTAGTACAGGCTGCCGTCGTTGAAGCCCCCGGTGTAGGTCGGCTCGCCGGGATTCGTGCAGGCGATCTGATTGGGCGGTCCGAAATGGTTGT
Source organism: Planctomycetales bacterium (assembly GCA_027451455.1). Taxonomy (GTDB): domain Bacteria; phylum Planctomycetota; class Planctomycetia; order Isosphaerales; family Isosphaeraceae; genus JAKAUH01. The sequence continues at coordinate 8,581 of DAIDJI010000032.1, forward strand.
AGCTGTTCGTGATCAGGTAAAGCGGGAAGGCCGCGACCCACATCTGTCCAGCGGCTCCGGCGAACCGGTTCATCGTCGTGCCCGGAATGCTGTTGCACGACTCGACAAACTGCACCAGCGTGTTGTAATTCGAGGGATAGGGCGCGGGGATCGGGTCGTGCCACTGTCCGCGGAGGGCCTGCGGACTGTTGCGAAGCAGGTAATAGTTGCTCGTCCCGATCAACCGCTCGCTGACCACACCGGTGTTCGACGTCCCATCGGTGACCGAAGCGATCGAGACCGGTGCGAACGAGCCGCCCAGCGGAAGACTCGCGCCCTGGATCCACAGGTTATTTGTCGGGACAATCGTGCCGGAAAACGGCTGGCTCGGTCCCGGGCCGCCATAATTCCCGCAATAGTTCGTCACGCCATAGTACAGCGAGGTCCCGTAGACCTGGCGAAGCTGGTCCTGAAGCCCATCGGACGGGCAAAGGAGCATGTTCAGATTGGCGGAGGCCACCGTCACATTCGCCCATCCGTAATCGCCCGTCGCGGCTTCCATCGGCTCGACCGCGAAATTGTAGGCGTTGTACATCGCCGTCTGCTCGGTGTACATCAGGATCGGAACAATCCAACTGATGGTCCACCCGGTCTGCGACGAGGGGTTGGGCTGGCCGGCCCTCGGCACCATCGACTGGGCCGGAAACACATTGACGGCACTGATGTAATTCTGGCACGCCAGCGCAAGCTGCTTCATGTTGTTGGTGCACTGCGCACGACGAGCGGCCTCGCGCGCGGCCTGCACCGCCGGCAACAGAAGCGCGATCAGAACCGCAATGATCGCAATCACCACCAGCAGCTCGATCAGCGTAAACCCACGACGTGGCCCCATGGCGCGACGATCGACACAAATCGACATTCGGGCTCCTCCGAGGGACAGAATTGACGACAAACAGGGGAAAAGCCGAAGCGGACGCCCCGCCCACCGGCACTTCGCAGCGGACAGGACGACCCGTCAGCGTTGCGCCCTGACGGAGAGGTCCGGGAATTCGGATCGCCTGACGTCGGGCGAGGGGATCGACCCGACCTTCCGACGAGTCGGGAGCCCGCAAGGTCCCCGGTCCACGGCGGCAGGCGTTCAGGGAGAGTCATACACGAATATTCTAGGACATCCAACCTCGCCGTATCAAGAGGCTCGCCCGGGATTCTCTTGTATTTGCGTGCCTGGATGTGTGTGATCCGGCCCCTTCGTTGGGCCGGGCGGCGGATCTGTCGTGAGTCGAGCGCAGGTGGTATCCTGAAGCACGGACTGGACGAGTGCGACGGTACGGGCCGGGGGTTCGGCGGATGAGCAGCGGGGATCCGGGGAGAGACCTGGAGCGACCGGGAGACGGGAGACCGACCCCTCGGGTCTCGCGATCGGGCTGGCGCGACTCGATCGAGTCTTTCGTGGTGGTCTTCCTGGCGTTCCTGGTCTGGAGCCTGGAGGCCGAGGGCTTTGTGATCCCGACCGGCTCGATGGCGCCGACGTTGATGGGCCGGCACAAGGAAGTCGAGTGCCCGGCCTGCGGTACCGTCTTCGCGGTGAACGCCGAGCGCGAGGTCGAGCTCGACGCGATCGGCCGGCCCCTGGCGGCCCGCGTGGTGCGCGGGACCTGCCAGAACTGCCGGTACGAATCGGACCTCCACGATGCGCCGAGCTTCTCCGGCGATCGGATCTACGTGATGAAGCAGGGCCTGGCTCTGCCGCTCATGGGACCGGCGGGGCGGGTCCAGCTCGCCCGGTGGGACGTCGCGGTCTTCAAGCAGCCGGAGGATCCCGAGGTCCGGTTCATCAAGCGGATGGTCGGAATGCCCGGCGAGGACGTTCGGATCCGGGCGGGGGACGTCTGGGTTCGCCCGTCGGGATCCACCGCCGCGTTCGTCCGGCCGCCGCGATCCATCGGGCATCTGCTGGGAATGCTCGTTCCGGTCTACGACGATCGGCACCGGCCATCGGCGTTCTCGACCGACCCGTCCTGGCGACGATGGGCCCCGGTCCGTGAGGGAGATTGGTCGGAATCGGAGCCCGGGAAATTCGAGCCGAGGCCCGGCGACTCCCGCGGGGGATGGGCCGAGCTTCGTTATCGCCATATTGTGCCTAGCCCTGATCAATGGGCGGCGATCCGGGCAGGTCGATCGCCGGGTCCGGGGCGGCCCACGCTCATCACGGATTTCTGCTCGTACAATACCGGCCTGACCGCCCGGGACTGCGAGCATCCGTGGGCCAGCATGCGGCCCTGGCGTCAGCCGCACTGGGTCGGAGACCTTGGCCTCTCGATGAAGTTAGAGGTCCGTCGCCCGGCGGGACAGCTCCGACTCGAGCTGGTCCGGGGCGGCCGGAGCAATCGGTGTGACCTCGACCTCTCGACCGGGGAAGTCCGGCTCTCCGGTGGCGGCCGAACGATCGGCCCGCCCGCCGTCACGAATGTCCATCAGCCTGGACGCCACGACCTCTCCTTCGCCAACATCGACGGCCGGTTGACCCTGGTGATCGACCACGAGCCCGTCTTCGGCGACGGGATCGGCGACCCGACCGACCCCGGCCCAGGACCTCCTACGGCCGACGACCTGGAGCCGGCCCGAATGGCCGTCCGTGGCGCTGATCTTGCCGTCTCCGAGCTGATTCTCGGCCGAGACCTTTATTACACCATTCGACCCGATCAGTCGGACTACGTGGACCTCGAAGGGCTGGACTGGGAAGACCCCTCAGCGCTCTTCGAACTGCTCGCCGATCCGTCGCGGTTTGCCCGGCTGGGCGAGCGCGAGCCGGTCGACTATCCCATCGCCCCGGGCCACTACCTGATGCTCGGCGATAACAGCCCAAGGAGCGGCGACGGCCGGGCCTGGGGCCGAGCCGACCAGGTTGATCCAGCCCGGCCTGGCCGCGGCTGGGACGACTCGGGTCGTGCAAGCTGGGAAGTCCCCGAGCGGTTGCTTGTAGGGAAGGCGTTTTGCGTCTACTGGCCCCATCCCCGGCCCCTCTGGCCGCGGCTTCGTCTCGGCCCAGACCTTCGCTTTCCGGTCGTCCCCGACGTTGCCCGAATGCGGTGGATCCGATGAAGGACCGCGCGGGCCGGGGGTTGACCCGCCCGAAGATCCTATTACACTTGTTCTTGCGCAATCGGCCGGCCCGCCAGCCTGCCGCACGGCCCCCTGCCCTGCGCCGGTGCCGGCATCCGGCGGACGTCCTGAACCTTCGGCGGCGGCGGAACGTAAGATGGTTAAGGCCCTGGGATCGGATTCGGCGGAAGGACTCGGCCAGCTCTCCGATGAGGAGTTGATGGGCCGCTACCGCGATGGAGGGCGCGCCGATGTGTTCAACGAACTGGTCCATCGGTACGAGCGCGAGCTGTATCGATACCTGGCGCGTTACCTCGGCGACCCTAGCCTGGCGGAAGATGTCTTCCAGAATACCTTCCTGCAGGTCCATCTCAAACGTGGGCTGTTCGAATCGGGCCGGCCGTTCCGTCCCTGGCTGTACGCGATCGCCACTCACCAGGCGGTCGACGCCCTCCGCAAGGCCGGGCGCCACCCGACCGTCAGCCTGGACCAGCGGGTCGGCGGCGGGACGGGTGAATCGGAGGCCGGCCATCTGGTCGACCTGCTGGTCGGTGAGGATGACGGTCCACTCTCGAAGCTTCAGGAAGCCGAGCGACAGCAGTGGGTCCGCGACAGTATTGCCCGGCTCCCCGAGACTCTTCGACAGACCCTGATCCTCGCGTATCACCAGGACCTGAAATACCGGGAGATTGCCGAGATCCAGAAGATCCCGGTGGGGACCGTCAAGTCACGCCTGCATGCGGCCCTGGAGAAGCTCCAGCAGATGGCAAGGGCCGGCAGGCGAGGCGGAGATGAGTAACGCCATGAAATCCGATGAGATGATCGACTATGTCCTGGGCCAGGTGGACGGCGCCGATCGTGAGCGTCTCGAAAGAGCGCTCCGCGAGGATGGCGTCCGATCCGTCCGGGTCGAGAAGCTCCGTCGGTCGCTGTATTGCATGCTTGACGACGGGACGCCGTTCGAGCATTCGCCGGGTCTGGCCGAGCGAACGGTTCTGTTTGTCGCCCGGAATCGCCGAAAAGCGCGGGGCTTCTCCGACTACGTTCCCGTCCGCGTCCCTTTTCGATGGGCCGACTTCGCCGTGGCGGCCGGTATTTTCCTCGCCGGCGTGTTGACCCTCCTGCCGGCCGTCCAGCGGTCGCGCGAGCGGATGAACCAGGCCGGATGCGTCTTCAACCTCCAGCGGTTGGGGAACAGCTTCGGGCAGTATGCGACGATCAACCAGTTGCTGCCGTATCCGCCATCGTCGCGGGCCGACGCGCCGGCCGGCTCGTTCGCCGCGATGATGCACGACGCCGGAGTTCTGGACGACCCGACGTTGCTGGACTGTCCCTGCAACGGGCCGTGCGCCCACGGCGGCCGCGAGCTCGTCGGTTTCGACCAGCTCGAATCGATCAAGCGGACGGACCCGGCCCGGTATAGCCGGATGGTGTCGTTCGACTACGCGTACAACATTGGATATCGCCACGCCCCGCAGTCCCTGGCCTCGCCGGGCTACCGTGGCTCGTGGCAGATGCCCATTCTGGCCGACCAGCCCGACCACGACGGCGCTCAGATCCGGCCGGGCAACAGCCCGAATCACGCCGGCCGGGGTCAGAACGTCCTCTTTGGCGATGGCAGTGTTCGGTGGTATTACGGCCGCCGCATCAGCGACACGGATCCCGACCTCTACCTCAATAATGCCCATCAGCCCAGGCCCGGCCTGCATGAGACCGACTCGGTCCTCGTTCCCAGCCACGCTCCCTTCCGAGGTTGGTGATCGGCCCCACTCCGGGCCTCCGCGGCATCGACGCCGCTCACGCCGGCCGCCTGTCACTCGACGGGCGGCCTCGCCACAAGTCTCATCCACTCCACAAGATTCGCCTTTCGACCTCGACCCGGGTGCCGCGATTCATTCCGCACGCCGACGGGTTATGGTACGATCGGGTTTTCGGACGTGCCGAGCCCCCCGCCGGGGATCTCGCATCCCGGCCCGGTCGCCGAACCGCGATCGAATCGCCCGGGGCCCGGTGTCCTCGCGACCTATATTGGACAGGACCACGCGGATGAATCGATATATCGGCGACGCGGACGATTTCTACGTCAACGTCAACCTCAACACCGAGATGGAGCTACCCAGCAACCGCGACACCGTTCTTCACTTCTTTGAGCAGATGAAGAAGGGCTTCCCCGAACTACGCAACTTCTACACGAGGGAGAATGGCGACCTGGTTCTCGAAGGAGACAAGGAGCAGGACTCCTATCGATGGGTTGCGATCGAGCCACGCCGGCTCTGTTCGGGACAGATGAACCCCGACTCGCTCGATGAAGCCTTCCGCCAGCACGAAATGGTCCTCGACCTCGCCCCGCCGCTCCTGACCATCAGCCTGCTCGACTGCGAGGCCCTCGACCTCATGTTCGGTTTCGACTTCAACTACGACGGCAACCACGACGAGGTCGTCGCCGAGGCGCTGGGCGTCGGTCACGGGCTCGAGGGACTTTTCGAAATGCCCCGCGCCCAGGTGATCAACTACGAGCCATCGCTGACGCTGGCTCTCGACGAATCGTGCCAGCTCCAGTGCCGCCTCGCGATCGAGACCCGGACCAACGCCTACCAGGTTCGGACCCGTGAGTACGGCGACGATCAGATCAGCGTGTATTTCACCATCCGCCAGTACTGGGGCACCGGTCCCGAACAGACGTTCCTCGACTCGCTGAAGCGCCAGCGCGAAGTCGGCGAGGAGGTCCTGCATCAGTCGATCATCCCCCGGATCGTCCGCCCGCTCGCCCAGACGATTGCCTCCCGCTAGATCCACCCCAACCGACAAAAGGGCGATAAACAAAGGACCCACGTCAAATGCCTCGACTGAGCAACCTGGTTCAAAATCTGACGGCGGAGACGGCCTTCAGCGTGCTGGCGATGGCCCGGGCGCGCGACCGAGTCCTGGAACGGCTGCACGCAAAGGGGCTCAGTCGCGACCTCGACTTGCCGTATTTCCTCAGGTTCGCTGGCGGTGCGGCGAGCGACCGGGCCGGGCTGGCGCGCGACCATTTGATCCGTCTCCACGAGCCCGCCCGGGCCTGGCTCAGGACGGGCTCGTGGACCGGGCCGCACACCGGCGCGCTCGCCGATTTGATCTTCGCCTACGGGATGGCCCGGCTGGGCGATGTCGAGACGGCCGTCGGACTCCTCGCCTCGGGCCTCGACGCGCTCCCAAGGTTCGATCCGGTGGTCTCCTGGCTCGGCAAGGCCTTCGAGCATCGAGTCTGGCAGGCGAGCGAGGGAAAGGCCGCCGCCGGCCCGCTTCCCGTCGAACTGATGGAACAGCTCGACGCGATGGGACGGTCAGGGACCTCGTCCGAGCAAAAGCAGGCGAAGACCGATCGGTATAAGATCGATCGCCTGCGCAAGCAATCGAGAATCCTCGAACCTCACGAGAAGATCGACCCCTACCGGCACTGGCACGGGAATCTCGACGTGGTCTCTCGCGAGCTGACGACGGTCGTCGACCTGGTCGATCGCGGTGAGCTAGCAAAGCGGATAACCCGCCTCCTCGCGACTCGTCCGGAGGGCGACCGTGGGTCGATCGTCTCGGCCGACGTTTTGCGGACGGCGCTGGAGATCTCGTTCCGGCTCGGCGAGCCGTTTGCCCGCGAGCTTTTTGCCCGGGTTTTGCCGGCCGTCGACGGGCTCGGTTTTCGGCTTCCCCGGCAGGCCGACCTGCTGGAGCGGGCGATCCACGTGGCCGCCCACTTCGACCAGCCCGGGCACGTCCGGGAATACGTCGGGCGGTTCGAGAACCTGCTGGCCAGGGCCGACGAACGCTCAGCCTCGGACCTGGAGCCGCTGCTGGGCCAGGCGTTCCGTGGCCTGCGCAAGCTGGGCCTCCGCGACGAGATCGACCGGCTGCTCGGCCGGATGGCCGACCTGATCCTGAAGGGCAGGGGAGTCGGCCCGGACGGTGCCCTCGCCGGCGCCGGCGAGCAAACCGGGCCCGGGGCAATCGGCTGGTCGAAATCGCTCCGGCTCCTGCTGCACGTCGCCGCGGGGTGGTATCACTTCGGCCAGGCCGACCGCGCCCGGCCGGTGCTGGACGAGGCGCGCGCCCTTCTCCTTCGCGGCGACCTTCCGCCGATCGACCAGACGGCGCTGGCCGTCGCCTACGCCGGAACGCTCGGCCAGGCGCCCCCGGCCGAAGCACTGCCCCGACTCGCCGAGCTTTGCAGCCAACTGGAGCGCGTCCACGATACCTACACGGTGGTCTCGCATTACTCGGCCGCGCGGCTTGCCCTGGTCGAGGCGGTCGTCCTGGCCCTCGCCAGCGACGATTTCGCGCTCGGCGAGTCGGGCCGGCGCTGGCTCGAAGACGACGAGTATTTCGTTCGACGCCGCATCCATCGCGAGGTGCGGGCGGCTCTGGGTGAGTAAGGAGAGGCTCCATGCTGACCCTCCAGGGTTCCAACCACCGCGTCCGCAGCCTCGCCTACGCGCCGGACGGCGCGGTCCTTGCCTCGGGAGATGGCCCGGTCATCCGCATCTGGGACCCCATCAGTGGCAAGGAGCAAGCGGCCGTCCCTTCCCGGCAGCGGGTCATCCACGCCCTGACCTTCGCCCCCGACGGCATGCTCCTGGCCACGGCCGGCTCGAACAGGGTCGTCATCCTCTGGTTCTTGAAGGATCCTCTCCCGCGGGTCGTCCTCCACGGCCACACAGTCCCGGTCGCCGGCCTCGCCTTCTCGCCCGATGGTCGCTTTCTCATATCCGTGGGCGGACAGAGTGCCCGGGGCCGTGAGGCATCCGGCGAGGCGCTGGTCTGGGATATCGAATCGGGGCGGCACGTGCATTCACTGCGCCTACGTGGCCATCAATTCCTGGACGTGGCCTGGGCCCCTGACGGCCATCGCGTCGCCCTTGCGACCGACCGCGGCCTCATGATCTTCTGGAGTCCCTTTACTCCTCCCCACAACCTCCGAATCGAACAGCTACCCACATTGACCGAGAGGCTGCTCGTCAACAACGCTGCGGGGGAACCGATACACCTGGAGGGACAGCTCGGCTTCGTGGTCCTCGTGAACGATCCCCTTGCTCTGGCTTATGCCCCCGATGGACATGTGATGGCCATGGCCAACGCGAAGACCGTCGGTCTGTGGGACATGGTCTCCGGCACCGCTGTCAGGAACCTGCGAGGTCACCGTGACCGGATCGAAGCGGTCGCCTACTCGCCCGAGGGCCGGTTCCTCGCCAGCGCCGGCCTCGACGGCTGCGTCTGCCTCTGGGAGACCGCCGGCTGGTCGGAAGTGGCATGCCACGACTGGGGGATCGGTCGCGTCTATTGTGTGGCCTTCTCGCCGGGCGGCATGACGATCGCGGCCGGCGGCGATCGCGAAATCGTGATCTGGGACGTGGATGAACGGTAGAGACGAGGGCGACCGCCGGGACCATGCCCGCCGCGGGCGGGGTCCGGCCAGGAACGAGGAACCGATCCTCTACTTGAACGAAGGGCCAATCGGAACGTGATCCAGTGGACCGCCCACAAGCGCCGTGTTCGGGCCCTCGGCTACTCCCCCGATGGCATGATGCTCGTCTCCGGCGGAGACGATCACGCGCTCCGCGTCTGGGATCCGGTCTCGGGCGAGCGGCGAGCGGACGTCCGTCACGATTTCCCGGCGATCGAGGATCTGACGTTCAGCCCCAACGGCCGG
>DAIDJI010000033.1 GCA_027451455.1 Planctomycetales bacterium
GATTCGGTCAGGGCTGGACAGTCGTCGGGGCCGCGACGGGCGCGGGCTGGACAATCGTCCCGGGAACCAGGGTGTTCGTGGTCGGTGCCGTGGCGCTCTGGATCTGCCGGATCGGCGCGTTGGGGGCGTCGGGCATCATCATGCGACGGTACTGGTCGAAAATGACCTGCTGGGCCCGCTGGAGTTCCTGGAGCGAGAGCTGCTGGTCGTTGTTGGCGTCGAGGACGCGGAACGCGGCGTGAGCCGGGCCGGTGAGCGCCTTGTCAAACTCGGCCATGCTGATAGCGCCGTTCCGATCAGCGTCGGCGGTGGTGAAGGCGACCTGGGTCGCGGTGCGCGCCATCTCGAGTGCGGCGGTATTCAGTTCGACGGGGCTGATCTGGCCGTCGTTGTTGGTATCAGCGACCTGGAAGAGCATCTGCACGGCCTGCTGGACGGCCTGGCGAAGCTCGGTGGCCTCGATTTTCTGGTTCTTGTTCGAGTCGAGCATGTTGCCGATCGCCTGGATCGGATTGGTGGCGATGTTCTGGGCGATGCGGCCCGCCGGGTTGTCGTTGCCCGTCGGCGAGGAGCTGGGATGGCCGATCTCGCCCTGCTGCGGCTTGGTGCGCTCGAAGAGATAGCGCGTCAGCGGCTGCTGGCGGAAGAGCTGCTCGCGGGCGGCCTGAGCCTCTTGCGGCTCGAGAACGCCGTCGCCGTTCTGATCGGCGCGGAAGAAGAAGCCGCCAACCAGCAGGTTGCCGACGTCGGTGGCCTCCTTCTGCGAGATCTGGCCGTTGTTGTCGGTGTCGGCCATCTTGAAGAGCATTTTGAGCGTGTCTTGCAGGTCGCGGGGGTTATCGATCGGCCCCGGCAGGTCGCCCGCCGGCCGCGATTGAGCCATCGCACCGACCGGCAAAAGCCCTGTGAACCCAAGAGCCAGCGCCGCCGCCATCCTCAGTCGAAATTTCATATCATCCCTCCAACAAAAGTGTCACTGTTTCTGGCTCATCCTGGCCTTGAGCGCAAGCGGCCCTACCGGCCAGACCACGCCATCCGGCCCCGTGGTCCCTGGCCGCTTCGAGTTCGGCCTGATTCTGCAAGATGGATGCCACCGCGGCGGTTCGGCGGCCCCAAAAGCCTTATCGAAACGCGATTCGAACGAGGATTGTCCTGGTCGCTGGCGGTCTGGGCAGTTCAGATCAAGCCGGTGGACATGAAAGGAATGAGGAGGCGATCGCGAGGCAGGCGGCCCAGCGCTCCTTGAGCGTTGGCGTTCCGGGCGGCGTGCATCGGGCTGCGCGGGGGTTATCGGCAGGCTTTGAGGAAGGCGATGAGGTCGGCGAGTTCCTGGGGCGTGAGCTGTTGGTCGAGCCCGGCGGGCATCACCGAGACGGTACCGGGCCGCATTTCCTCGATCCCGGTCCGGGAGACGCGGACCTCCTGGTTTGGGCCGGTCGCCAGCCGGATCTCGTCGGCGTCCTCGCCGCGGATCAGGCCGTTGTAGAGTTTGCCGTCCTGGGTCGCGATCGTGACCGGCTCGAAGCTCCGGACCAGGCTGGCGCTGGGGAAGAGGATGGATTCCAGCAGGTCGCGATCCGATCGGACCGAGCCGATCCGCGTGAGGTCGGGCCCCACGTTCCCGCCCCGGTATCCGATTGCGTGGCAGGCGTAACAGGCCGCCTTCTCGCTGTGGAAGACCATCTGGCCGCGGCGGACATCACCGGCGGCAAGAGTCGCGAGCCGCTGTTCGAGTTGCTCGCGCTGCTGGGCCGCGCCGGCTTCGAGCCGGGCGTACAGCTTCGACTGGGCTCGCGACCGGACCGATTCGGGATACTTCGCCAGACGAGTCCGAATGGCCTCGGCCCGGAGTCCCGAGAGCGCCGGCGATCGGGCGAGGACATCCACCAGGCGGGCGCCGACGGCCTCGTCGGTGGATTGTTCGAAGGCAGAGAGTAACCGGTCGGCCTCAACAGGGCCTGCGCCGGCCATCGCGTCGGCGACCCGGGCAAGCTGCTCGTTCGAGAGCCGGGCACGCGCCAGGACATCGGCCGCGGTGGTCCGGTCGGCGACCGGGCGGTTGGAGTCGATCTGGTCGAGCAGGAAGTCGAGGACCGCGGGCGCCGGGCGGTCAAGGCCGCCGGGTATCGCCGCCATTGCGTCGAGCCGGAGCGTTGTCGGATTGGCGGCATTGTCGGCCAGGCGAAGCAACCGGTCGGCCATCGCGTGGGCTGGTTTCGATCCCGACGCGATCGGAAGCGACCGGGCCGTCGAGACAACGGCCGCGATCAGGCTCGGATCCTTGCTGTCGAGCACGGTCGACATCGCCTCGATCCATCCGGTGGGGACGTCGCCCGGCTTTCTCGACGAACCCGCCAGGGCGGAGAGGCAGATCCGCCGGACGTCGGGGGTCGAGGCGGGATCGGCGAGCCGATCGGCCAGGAGGCGGGCGATCGGCTCGGAGCCGGCGTATCGCCCGAGCTGGCGGGCGAGCTCGGCACGATCGGAGGCCGGCAGGGCGCGGGTCGCCAGCCGATCGCCGAGGACGCCGGCCAGGTCGCGAGCCCATTCGGGATGCCGCCCCACGATCCACGAGGCCGCTTCCTTGAGGATCGGACGGTCCGAGGAGAGGAGCGCCGCGACGCGCCTCGGCTCGAGCTGTCCGCCCTCCATCTGGTCGAGCGCGATCATGGCCGCCCGGATCGTGCGCGGGTTGGTTTCGTCAAGCCCTCGGCGGGTCGCGTCGGGCGCCTCGATCTCGATCAGGGCATAGGTCAGAGCGTGCTCCATGATCCGATCGGGGGCGCTCTGCACGGCTCCGAGCAGCGCCGGGACCGCCGCCGCATCGCCGATCCGCCCCAGGGCCTCAGCCGAGGCACGAGCGACCGCGGGCGAATTGTCGTGGAGCAGTCCGATCAGCCCTGGAGCGGCCTGGCGATCGCGCCAGAGCCCGGCGGCGTGTGCCGCGACCTGTCGGACCAGGGGCGAGGGATTTTCCAGGGCCTCGCGGACGACCGCCCGCGCCTGGGGGCTATCGATCCGGCAGGCGGCCCAGACGAGGTCGACTTGCCCGCGATCGCCTCGGCGCCCGGAGTGGTCGCGCAACCGGGCGGCGATCGCCGGAAGGGCTGGCTCGCCCCGGCTGGCGAGCGAGCCGATCGCCCGATCGCGGACCGCCGGCCTCGTGTCGTCGACCAGAGCGGCGAGGCGATCGTCGGCGAGCTTCGGCCAGTCGATCGCCAGCCCGCGCGGGTCGTCGAGTCTCGCCGCATCGGTGCGCCGGACCCGGTAGATGGCGCCCAGGATATCAGGCTTCTGGAGCTGCGAGCTTGGGCAGCAGAGCTTGTACCAGCCGCCGGTGTTCACGATGAGCAGGCTACCGTCGGCGTCCTCGATGACGTCGGTCGGGTGGAAGTCGAGATCGGGACTGGAGACGAAGTCGTCATCACGGGTGGTGAAGCTGGCGCCCGAGGGCACCAGGGCATGCCGGCCGACCTTGTGGAGGTTGAAGTAACAGGCGAAGAGGTTATCGCGATACGCCGGGCCAAAGGCCTCCGACTCGTAGCGGACCAGCCCGCAGGGGGCCGCTGGGCCCATGTCGAGCAGCACCGGCATCACGTCGGGCCCGGTCCACTTGTGGACCGGCTCGAAGATGGGCTCGTGGATCTTGCCGTAGATCCCTCCATAGATCGCATGGATCAGCCCGTCGCGGCGCCCGCCGCTCGGATGGATGAAGAAGGTGGTGGTGAAGATCCGCTCGCCGCCCGGGGTGAAGACGACATCGACCGGGTTGTCCATCCCGCCGGTCATCACCGGCTCGATCCCGCTGCCGTCGGGAAGGGCCCGGAAGATATGGGCGGCTCGCGAGGAAAACGGCGACTTGCCGGGGCGTGGGTAGGTCTGCCGGGCGAATGCCCCCTTGCACCAGTAGATCCGGCCATCCGGTCCGGGATAGGGACCGTGCAGGTCGTTGGCGCATCCGGTAAGCGTCCGACCCTGGAACCACTCCTCGCGCCGGTCGGCGACACCGTCGTCGTTGGTGTCCGTGAGCTTCCAGATCGAGGGGGGCGCCGCCACGTAGAGCGAGCCGTCACGCCACATCGTCCCCTCGGGGAACATCATCCTGTCGGCAAAGACCACGGAACGATCGAAAACCCCGTCACGATCGGAGTCCTCAAGCCGTACGATCCGGTGCGGACGCTCTTCGAGCTGCTTCCGGACGTTGTCGTTGGACCCGGAGGAATCGGCGACGTAGAGGCGCCCGCGGTCGTCGAAGGCGGCGGTGATCGGGCGATCGATCATCGGGGCGCCCGCGGCCCGCTCGATGGTGAAGCCATCGGGCAGCCGGAAGGCGCGGCCGTCGAGCCGCGTCTCGGCCGCATCGGCCGAGATCGAGCCGACAAGCATCGCAAGGCCCAGCGTCACCATCCCGGCGCGGACCCGGTCCCACGCCTGACGATCTCCCCGGCACGGATGGCCAGGACCCATTCGGCTCGTCATCGTTCCATTGCTCCTCAATCCGGGTCGATCGGTACGGCACCCGTCGTTCTCGACGTGGTTCGTGCGATCAATCGGGTCATGTTGTCTTTTCACCACGTCAGACGCAAGGGACCGGTTCCCGGTGTTTTTCAAGGAAGGAGGATTCGGTGAAGACAAGATCCGAGAAATCAACTAGGGTTCCTCTGGAGCAACACGCGAAGCCTCCAGGCGACTCCCGCGGCCGGACGTCCGGGCCGGGAGCAGTCGATGTTCTCGAATTCCTCTCCCATGGAATCGAATCTGCTAGAAGAGGATGAGAATCACCGTGCCACGAACGAAGCGATCGGCTGATCGGACGGCGTCCCGGCTCCCGGGGCGTCCGGCCCTCCCGTCGACTCGGGGCCGCTCGATCGATCGCCAGGTGCATCGGGATGAGGGGCGCGCTGCGCGCGCCTCGCGTCGAAGGTTAGGTCAGGCCGAGGTCGTGGGTGATCGGACGTCCGGTTCCAGGCGTTGACGACGGATTCACGCCACCGGCGCCCGCTCCACGACCGCAGGGTGTGGAGGGGAACGGTCATGCGGCAGGTCGGAGACACACTGGTCTGGTTGGCGTTGATCGCGATGGTGGCGGCCGTCCTTTACATCACGCCGCGCGTGGCGCATTACGTCTCTTCGAGGGAAGAGGAAACGTCGTCTTTCGACCGCCCGGGCGTCGCCTGGCATGTCGAGGCCGAGCCGTCGAACCGCTTCCATCAAGAGGTCCGCTGATCGGCGCTGAGGTCGGTCGAGAAGATCGAGGCGCGACAAGGCGAGGCGGGACCATGGAGTGGCCCGCTCGGCGGCAGCCGATGCTGTGCCGCCGAGGCGGGCCGAGTTTCAGGCCCGGAGCGAGGCCAGGGCGGCCTCGGTCCGCTTGAGGATGTCGTCGATCTGGTCGGGCGACTCAAACCCGATGATGAAGGCGTCGACAGTCCCCAGCCCGAGAACGTAGCGGAGCGAGGCGTCCTTGCGTTCGGGGGTCTTGATCCGGCCCTCGCCGAGAATCTTCATGCCGACGACACCCTTACCGGCGTCGTGCATTTCCTGGAGGACCGAGGCGACCTCATCGGGCTTCATGGCATCCATGATGAGCCCCTCGGGGTTGATCCGGGCGAGGTCGACCTCGACAAACGGCTCCTGGGCGGACGTCCGAAGCGGGTCCATGCCGTGGCAGCTCGTGCCGTGGGCGCGGATGAGCTTCTCCTCCTTGGCCTTTCGGAGGTAGTCCATCGCCCCCGTGTGCTGGCTCTGCCAGCCCGAGCGCTGCATGCAGTGCAGCAGGACGACGTCGAGGTAATCGACACCCAGCTCCATCCGATACCGCTCGATGTGACTTCTGGCGTCGGCGAGGTTGGTGGCGTGGGTCTTGGTCTGGATCACGTAGTTCTCACGGGGAACGCCCTTGAGCGCCTCCCGGAGGTAGACGTGCGAGCCGTATTGATCGGCCACGTCGAAGAAGCAGACGCCCTGATCGAGCGCGTGGCGGACGACGCGTCGGAAGCCCGCAATGCCGAGTCGGGTCTGGTTGCTGGCCTGGCCCGAGCCATGACTGCCGGTCCCCATCCCGACGAGCGAGACCTGGATGCCGGTCTTGCCCAGCGTGACCTTGTCGGTCGGGCCCTTCGGCAGGGCGCGCGCCGTCGCAGCGCGGGCTGTCCCCGAGACGGCGGCGGTCGCCTGGGCGAGGAAATCGCGGCGATGGAGGGGGGATTGCATCTGGTTTCGTCTCCCTTTTCGATCGTGGTCGATCGCCTCGCGACGGACGGCGAGCGGCCGGGTCCTTCGACATGGAACGCTGCCCTGGCGCGATTCTAACCGGCCCGCTGGCCTGCTACCATAGATCCGCGTGTCTTCTGGCGAGCGAGATCGACGGGTCGGGAGGGTTGCGGGCGTGTTCACCGGGCTGGTTCAGGCGATGGGGCGAATCCTCCGGGCTGAGGACGAGGGCGCGGGGCGTCGACTGGCAATCGCCTGGGATGGGCTCGCCTCCGACGACCCGATCGTCCTGGGTGAGAGCATTGCCGTCAACGGATGCTGCCTGACCGCGGTTGCGATCGACGGCGAGCGGTTCGAGGTCCAGGCGGGACCCGAAACCCTGCTCCGGACCAACCTCGGCGTCCGAGCTGCCGGCGATCGGGTGAACCTGGAACGATCGCTGAAGGTCGGCGACCGGCTCGGCGGCCACTTCGTCCAGGGACACGTTGACACCGTCGCGGCGCTCCAGGAGCGACGGACCGAGGGGGAATGGGAGTTCCTCGCGTTTTCGATCGACCCGGCCTGGACCCCGTTGATGGTCCCCAAGGGCTCGATCGCCGTTGATGGCGTGAGCCTCACCCTGGTGGAGGTCGCCGAGGATGGCTTCTCCGTGATGCTGATCCCGCACACCCTCGCCGTCACGACGCTGGGCCTGCTGCACCCCGGAGACGCCGTGAACATCGAGACCGACATGCTCGCCCGGCACGTCCAAAAACTGCTGGGGAGGTGACAGGGAGAAGAGTTTCACGCCGAGGAGGCGGAGAAATCCAGGAAGAGTTTCACGCAGAGACGCAGAGAGACGCAGAGAAGACCGAGGAATACGGGAAGAGTTTCACGCAGAGACGCGGAGGGGCGCAGAGACGCAGAGATGATGGGGAGATTTCTCTTTCAACGAGAGAGGGCGGGGCGATGCACGAGAATGAGATCAGCGGGATGATTGTCGACGCCGCCTATCGGGTCCACCGGAGGGTCGGCCCGGGGCTGTTCGAATCGGTCTACGAGCGGATCCTCCGGTACGAGCTCGAACGGCGAGGGCTGCTCGTTCTGGCGCAGCATCCCGTCCCGGTGATCTACGATTCGATCCGGATCGACGAGGCATTCCGCGCCGACCTGATCGTCGAGAACAAGGTGATTGTCGAGCTGAAGTCCGTCGAGGCGATCCATCCCGTCCACCAGATGCAGGTCCTGACTTATCTCCGCCTGAGCGGCCTCCGCCTCGGCCTGCTGATCAACTTCAATGTCCCTCTCATCAAGTCCGGCATCAAGCGGATCGCCAACGGGATCGACTGAATGCCCGGTCTTCTCTGCGTCTCTGCGGAACTCCGCGTCTCTGCGTGAAACTCTTCCTGGTTTTCTCTGCGTGAAACTCTTTCAATGCCACCCATACGTCAGACGCAATCGTATTTGAGGAGGCTCTTCGCCGAGCGCGGGATCGCCCCGCAGCGCCGGCTGGGCCAGAACTTCCTCATCGACCTGAACATCCACGACGTCATCGTCGAGGCGGCAGAGATAGGCCCCGAGGATCTGATTCTTGAGGTTGGCCCAGGTACGGGCGCCCTGACGTCGCTGATGGCCTCTCGGGGCGCGGCGGTGGTCGCTGTTGACCTCGACCCTGCGATGGCGAAGCTCGCGGCCGAGTCGACCGCCGGCCTGCCGAACGTCCGGGTCCTGCACCGTGACGCCCTCGCCGGCAAGCATGAGATCAATGCCGAGGTTCTCGACGCCGTCCGATCGGGTCTGGCCGCCGATCCGGCCCGCCGATTCAAGCTGGTGGCGAACCTTCCCTACAACATCGCAACGCCGCTGATCTCAAACCTGCTCGTCCATCCCGATCTGCGGCCCGAGCGGATGGTCGTGACGATCCAGCGCGAGCTGGCCGACCGCCTGATCGCCCATCCCTCGACCGGGGCCTACGGTTCGGTCTCGGTGCTGGTCCAGGCGCTGGCCTCGGCGTCAATCGTCCGCAACCTGCCGCCCTCGGTCTTCTGGCCGAGGCCGAAGGTCGATTCGGCGGTCGTCGAGATCCGCCCCGATGCCGCCCTTCGCGAGCGGGTTGGCGACGTCGCCTGGTTCCACAAGGTCGTCCGCCAGGTCTTCCAGCACCGACGGAAGTACATCCGCCACGTCCTATCCGGCTTCGGGACCGGCGACTGGACCCGCGCCGACGTCGACGTCTGGCTTCAGGAACACGGCCTCAGCGGCCAGCTCCGCGCCGAGGAGATCGACGTCGAGGGCTACCTCCGCCTGGCCCACGCCCTCCGCGAGCGGTTCCCGGACGTGTAGCCAGGTCGAAAAAACCAACCGAAAAATCCGGAGATCGCGCGGGACAGCGCGGTCGACCGTCGATACAATACTTGTTTGACAGGCGCGAGCCTGGGAGGTCAACAAGGCGAGGGATACCAGGGAGCCAGACGATGATCATCGTACCCGGTCGGGCCGGCAAGGACCTCTGCGATGCGGATCTGGGCGTCACGCGCCGCGATATTTTGCGAGTGGGCGGCTCGGGTCTGCTCGGGCTGGGGCTCGGGTCGATGCTCGAATTGCAGGCCGCCTCGGCGCGGGGCGCGGAGGTCAGCCGAGGGCCGGGCTGGGGCCGGGCCAAGAGCATCATCATGGTCTACCTTCAGGGTGGGCCGAGCCACCTCGACCTCTGGGACCCCAAGGATAACGTCCCGGACAACGTCCGGAGCGTCTTCAAGCCGATCGACACGAAGGTCCCGGGCGTCAAGTTCACCGAGATCCTGCCGAAACTGTCTCAGGTGACAGACAAGCTCACGCTGATTCGCTCGATGAGCTACACGCCGAACGGCCTGTTCAACCACACGGCGGCGATCTACCAGATGATGACGGGCTACACGACCGACAAGGTCAGCCCGTCGGGACAGCTCGAGCCGCCGAACGCGAAGGACTTCCCCAACTTCGGCTCGCAGATCATCCGGCTCCGTCCGCAGGACGTCCCGATGCTCCCGTTCGTGATGCTCCCGCGACCGCTCCAGGAGAGCAACGTCGTTGGCAAGGGCGGCACCGCCGGGTTCCTCGGCAAGGCGTTCGACCCCTATACCCTCTTCCCCGACGGCGACGACATGGACATGGCGAAGATGGACCGGATCAAGGTCGACGACCTGAAGCTCCGGCCCGAGGTCTTCGCCGTCCGTCTCCAGCGCAGGGCGAAGCTCCGCGAGGCCTTCAACGCCGGGATGCGCGACATCGATCAGGCCGTCGCCGATCTGAAGCTGAACGAGTATTACGACCGGGCCCTGAGCCTGATCGTCTCGGGCCGGGCCCGCGAGGCGTTCGACCTCCAGGCCGAATCGGCCGAGACCCGCGACCTCTACGGCCGGAATACCTTCGGCCAGAGCTGCCTGCTGGCTCGCCGTCTGGTCGAGGCTGGGACGAAGGTGGTCGAGGTGATCTGGCCGAAGGTCGCCAATTCCGACAACCACTCGTGGGACCACCACTCCGACCTGACCAACCGGATGCGCGACCGATCCGGCCCGATGCTCGACCAGGGGCTCTCCGGTCTGCTCACCGACATGGACCGCCGCGGCCTGCTCGACGAGACCCTGGTCGTCCTGCTGAGCGAGCACGGGCGGACGCCCAAATTGAGCCTCGGTAACGGCGGCGGGCGGGATCACTGGTCGCGGTGCTACTCGGTGGTGATGGCCGGCGGCGGGATCGCCCGGGGGCAGGTCGTCGGCCAATCGGATCGAATCGCGAGCGACCCCGCCGAACGCCCCGTCTCGCCCAAGGATATCCTCGCGACGATCTACCACCTCCTCGGCATCGACCCGCAAACGATGCTTGCCGACGTCCAGGGCCGGCCGATCCCGCTTATCCCGAACGGCGAGGTCATCCCCGAGGCGCTGGCCTGAGCGTGG
Organism: Planctomycetales bacterium; assembly: GCA_027451455.1. Taxonomy (GTDB): domain Bacteria; phylum Planctomycetota; class Planctomycetia; order Isosphaerales; family Isosphaeraceae; genus JAKAUH01. The sequence goes on from DAIDJI010000033.1 coordinate 10,131, forward strand.
AGAGCTTCCGTGGCGATCAGCGAACCTTACATCGACGGCCACTCGCACATCTGGACCCCCGACGTGGCCCATTACCCACTGGCACCCGGGTTCCAGGTCGCCGACATGCAGCCCCGGTCGTTCACGGCCGAGGAGCTGCTGGCGACCTGCCGCCCCTCGGGCGTCGGGCGGGTCAACCTCATCCAGATGAGCTATTACGAATTCGATAATCGCTACATGCTTGACATGATCCGGCTCTACCCAGACCGGTTCGTCGGGACGGCGATTGTGGACCCGCTCGCACCGGACCCCGGCCGCCTGATGCGCGAGCTGAAGGGCCAGGGCGTCCGCGCCTTCCGTATCCAGCCGAAGTACGGCAAGCAACCGTCGGCCCGCTGGCTCGAACCGGAGGGCTATGCGTCGATGTTTGCGACGGCCGCCGAGACCGGCCAGGCTCTCTCGTGCCTGATCGACCCCGAGGGATTCGCCGAGATCGACCGGATGTGTCGGCGGTTCCCCCAGACACGCCTCATCATCGACCACCTCGGCCGAATTGGCGTTGGTCCCGACGGGGCGATCCGTGACGCTGATGTCCAATCACTCTGCGATCTCGCCCGGCACGCGAACATCTTCGTGAAGGTGGGCGCCTTCTACGCTCTCGGCAAGAAGACGCCGCCGTACCTCGACCTGGCACCGCTGATCAAGCGGGTCGTCTCGGCATTCGGGGCGCGGCGATGCCTCTGGGAGAGCGATTGCCCGTTTCAGGTTGTCAAGGATCGGTACGAGGACAGCATTGCCCTGGTCCGCGATCGACTCGACTTCCTGACCCGCGACGATCGCGACTGGCTCCTCGCCCGGACGGCGGAACACCTCTTCTTCGGGCCGACTCGTTGAGACCGCCTAGATCGGGAGCATCCCCTCGCGCAGGATCGGGAGGATGCGGTCGACATCGGGGATTGCGCAGAGGTTCCGTATCAATCGATGGCGTTTGAGGAACCCTGCGCAGAAGGGGAATCCGCCCCACGCGAACGTCTCTCTCAGGTGCTGGATGAAATAGGTGTCGCCGCCGCCGTCGTTGTAATAGATCCCGTCGACGCCGAGGTCGGGGAGACGGAAGCCCATTGCGTCGCAATTTGACGCATACGGCCCCAGGGGAAGGAACGCGGTCTGCGTCTCCGGGCTGGAGGGCTCCCATTCCTCGGATTGTGCCCGGCAGGCGTCGAGATCCTGCATGATCAGGGTGCCATTGAAGCCAAGGCCGCCCACGCCCGACGCGACCGTCTCGAGTTGTTGCGGCCACGACTGCGAGAAATTGACGGACTCGAACCGCCGATACCACTCGCGGACCAGCATCGGCAACGTTCCGAGGCGGTCCTCGATCGTCCGGATGCGGTCCTCCGCGCCAGGATCGGCCTCGACGAGCGCGGACCCGGGTTTCGCGAAGTCATAGCCCAGCTCGATCAGGCGACCGTGAAGCTTTTTTAGATTGGAGTGGCAACGATCGACGACCTCTCGCACAACCGGCAGGGCCTCGGAAAAGACTGGCTCGCGGCGGATCAATGGCCCGAGACGGATCATCTCGTCCCAGACGGCGACCCGATCTCCGGAAAGATAACGGTCGAGGAGGGAAGTGGCGGACATCGATCGACCTCGCCTCCAGGTGCCCTGGAATTCACGTCATGGTCGGGCATCGTGGCGCGCAGGGATCTTGGCGTCAATGCAGGGCGTCGCGATGCGGCACGCTGTTCGCTCCTTCTCTCCTTGATGTGATCGTGAATCATCGACTGGAGAGATCGGAGAAATCCCATGCACGTCAAGCCAACCCGGGGTCGGACCGCCGCCCTCGGTCTGATCGCGACCGCCGGATTGATCGCCGGCTGCCAGGGGGAATCCTCGAACCAGGCGGCCCCGAGAGAGGCCGCTCGGGAGGCGCTTCACGTCAACGAAGCCGACGGAAAACAGCGTACCGTTGAGACCCGACGCACCGTCGACGTGATCGACGAGCGGAAGGTCGTCGATAAGCAGACCGGCGTGGTCCTCTCGGACTCGAAGAAGGTCACGCCGGTCACGGTCGAAAAGACGAAGGAGATCGAGACCCACGTCCAGGAGGGGAAGCCGGTCCAGACCCCGAAGTAATCAACCTCGGGCCTCGACCGCTGGACGGCTGCCGTTCGTACTCATTTCGTGGCGATCGCGGCCGTCCAGTGGTCGATCGACTCGGGCGACATTGCGCCCTCGGGCTCCAGCCGGCCGTCCCGGTAGCCCCAGACCGCGACGTCAATCAGATACTGCTCGCGTGAGAGGAGTGTCCCACGGCAGACCTTCTCGCGGGGCGCCGGCTCCCTCGACTCGCGGGAGAGCCGGTCGATCAGCTCAGCCATTACCCAGTCGGGAACAACGTCTCGCTCGCCGGGGTAGATGTATCCAAAATTGATGAGGTGCGAAAGAAGAACACGCCAGTGGTCGCCGAACCTTCGGAGTAGCCGGAGCCAGTTGAAGCCAGAGCCGCTTTTGCGGATCAGGTGGGCGATGTCGGCACCGTCGAACCGCTCGCGTTCCTGCACGAACGACTTTGACCAGATGATCTCCTCGGGAGGGCAGAGTTTCACCGGGATACCGAGCAACTCGGCATCAACCGCGTGCTCGAACCACTCGTCATCCACCGGCGCGGCTCCGTTGCCGGACGAGTAGATCACGTCGATGAACTCCTCGACGACCCAGGCCTTCGCCAGCCAGTGCGGGAACGTGACCTCGGTGTGATATCTGTGCGAGGCGAGTGCTTGCAGGATGCGGTCGCGATCGGTCAGACGGACGAAGATGTCGAGGTCCTTGGTATGGCGCTCGATCTCGGCGAGCGTCCCCATCGCGTAGGCCCCGCCGACGAGGTACGGCAGGCCCGACTCGTTGAGGATGGTCAGGGTTTGAACATAGAAATGGCGGGTCGCCTCGTCCAGCATCACCTTGATCGGCTGCACGGTCCTACCTCAGGTTTCCTGCGGAAGTGATCTTGAATTCGATCGAACGCGGAGAGTTGCAAAGCGAATGCCGGTCGGGCACGTCAGTTGCCCGCAGATAGAAGGGCCCCGGGCCATGCCGGGGATCGTGCCGGATCGAGACGCGACAAGGAGAACAACGATGCTCGAGCCGGGGAAGGTCGTCCGCGTGGCGGCGGTGGGGGATCTTCACTGTCACAAGACATCCCAGGGGCATTTCCAACCCATCTTCGCTTCGGCGAAGGCTGAGGCCGATATCCTCGTCCTCTGCGGCGACCTGACCGATTACGGTATCCCCGAAGAGGCCGAGGTTCTCGTCAAGGAGATGGCCCCCGCCGCCGGCCTTCCGATGGTCGCCGTTCTGGGCAACCATGACTTCCACTCCGATCGAGGGGACGAGGTCCGGCAGGTTTTCACTGAGGCCGGCGTCCACATGCTCGACGGCGACGCGGTCGAGCTGGAAGGGGTCGGCTTCGCGGGGGCCAAGGGCTTCGCCGGCGGCTTCGGTCGTGGGACCCTGGGCGCCTGGGGCGAGCCGGCCATCAAGTCGTTCGTTCAGGAGGCCGTTAACGAGGCGATGAAGCTCGAGGCCGCCCTGGCGCGGCTTCGGACCGCACGCCGGATCGCCGTTCTGCACTACGCGCCGATCCGGGCGACGGTCGAAAACGAGCCCGTGGAAATCTTCCCGTTCCTTGGGTGCAGCCGCCTGGAAGATCCGCTGAACCGCTATCCCGTGACGGCCGTCGTTCACGGCCACGCACACCACGGATCGCCCGAGGGCCAGACCAGCGGCGGAACGCCTGTGTACAACGTCTCACTCCCACTGATCCGCGCAACAACCCCTGACCGGCCCTACTTTCGGATCATCGAGGTCTCTCTCGAAACGGATCGATTCGAGACCCCGCTCGCGGCGACCTGAGTCAAAGAGGGCCGGCATGGTCTTTGCGTCTTCCGCCGATTCAGGGCCTTGCACCTTCCAACGACGGGACGCCGCATGCGATACCTCGCACTCGCCACCGATTACGACGGGACTCTGGCCAAGGATGGAGCCGTCGACGACGAAACCGTCGCAGCACTCGAGCGATTTCGAGATTCGGGCCGCCGACTGATCCTGGTGACGGGCCGGGAGCTCGAAGAGCTGCTCGAAGTCGTCCCACGCATCGACCTGTTCGAGCGGGTGGTGGCTGAGAACGGGGCTCTGGTCTACCGGCCCGAGGGCCGCGAGCAGAAGCTCCTGGGCGAACCGCCCCCCGAGGCGCTGGTCGAGGCAATCCGTCGGCGAGGCGTCGAGAATCTCTCGATCGGGCACGGGATCATCGCGACGGTCGAGCCGCACGAGATCGATGTTCTGGAGGCGATTCGAGAGACCGGCCTGGAGTGGCAGGTCATCTTCAACAAGGGCTCGGTGATGGTCCTGCCGCCGGGCGTGAACAAGGCCACCGGCCTCTGCGCTGCCCTCGCGGAGCTGGACCTCTCGCCTCACAACGTCGTCGGCGTCGGCGATGCCGAGAACGATCACGCGTTCCTCGACCTCTGCGAGTTTTCGGTCGCGGTTTCCAACGCCCTGCCGTCACTCAAGGACCGCGCGGATCACGTGACCCAGGGCGCCCGAGGCGCCGGCGTGACCGAGCTGATCGACGAGGTTCTTGCGGATGACCTGGAGGAACGATCGCGATGCATGAAGCGGCATCGAGTGATCCTCGGCCACAGGGACGACGGAACGGATCAGGCGATCGAATGCTATGGGATCAACATTCTAATTGCTGGGACCTCCGGGAGCGGCAAGTCGACGATCACGACCGGTCTCCTCGAACGGCTCGCCGAGCAAGGGTATCAGTTCGTCGTTGTGGACCCCGAGGGAGACTATTCGACTCTCGAAGGCGCGGTGGTCCTGGGCGATCCGAGCCAGCCGCCGACCATCGACGGAGCCCTCGATCTGATTCGCAAACCGGTGGCCAACACGGTCGTCAACCTGGTCGGCGTTCCGATCGAGCATCGGCCGGAGTTCTCCGATGGTCTGATTCCCCGGCTCCAGGAACTCAGGGCCCGGACCGGCCGCCCGCACTGGGTCGTGATCGACGAGACCCACCATTTGATGCCGACGACCTGGCACCCGGCGAATCTTACGATCCCGCACCAGCTCAAGGGAATGATCCTGATCACCGTGCATCCCGAGAGCGTTTCGCAGGCGCTCCTCGACGCGGTCGACCTGGTTCTCGCGGTGGGCGAGTCGCCCGACCAGACGATCGCCCATTTCTGCGAGGCGGTCGGGGAGCCGGTGCCCCAGGCTCCCCTGGCGAAGCTCGGATCGCTGGAGGTGCTCGCCTGGTGGCGGCGTTCGGGCCGACCGCCGACCCGAATTCGGTGCCTTTCGCAGCGATCCGAGCGACGTCGGCATTCGCGCAAGTACGCTGAGGGGAACCTTGGCCCCGATCGCAGTTTCCACTTCCGCGGCCCCGAGGGGAAGCTGAACCTTCGTGCTTCAAATTTGCATCTCTTCCTTCAGATAGCCGACGGCATCGATGATGAGACATGGATGCACCATCTCGGTCGGGGTGACTACTCGGAGTGGTTCCGGACATTTATTAAGGATCCGGACCTCGCCGGGGAGGTCGAGCCGATCGAGCGCGATGAGGGACTTTCACCCCGGCAGTCGCGTGGTGCGATCCGGGAGGCGGTGGAACGACGTTACACCCTGCCAGGCGAGCCGGCCGAGTACGTCAAGGTGTTCGAGGCGGCATCGAATCGATCCTTCGAGCCCAGATGATCGCCTCCAGGCGTCCCAGGACGAACTTGCCCTGGCGTTCGCAGTCGCCCCCCTTTGACAGAGGGCCGCGGGTGGGTTACACCTATTTAGAAGAAGAGCAATTTCCTGGCCCGCCCTCCCAGTTGCGATGGCTTCACCGGTCGCCCGCCTGAAATGGTCTGGTATCGTCGACGATCGTCGCGTGGGCGATCGATGCGAACGAGACCAGGCTGGCTGGCATTGGTATCGATGGCCATCGGAGGGTTCCGACCGTCCCCGAGGCATGAACTCCGATGACGAATCGATCCCGACGGCGACTCGCGACGTCGATGGCCGTGGCGGTGGCCCTCTTGGCCTCGCTCGAGATCGGCGCGGAGACCTCGGCAGCGTCCGAACATCTGGAATTGAAGAAGGGCGATCGGATTATCCTCGTGGGGAACACTCTGGCCGAGCGAATGCAATACTTCGGCCACTTCGAGGTGTTGCTTCAGAGCCGGTTTCCGGGCCTGGATCTGGTCTTCCATAACCTTGGGTGGTCGGCGGACGAGGTTGCCCTCCGGCCACGCCAGGCCCGGTATCAGGATCACGGCCACCGACTCCAGGACGAGAAGCCCGACGTCGTCGTCGCCGCTTTTGGGTTCAACGAGTCGTTCGCCGGGCCAGCCGGCCTGCCGAAGTTCCGCCACGACCTGGAGACCTTCCTCCGCGAGACAACCTCGACGAAATACAACGGACGGTCCGCCCCCAAGCTCGTTCTGCTCTCGCCCATTGCGCAAGAGGATTTGAAGAATCCACACCTGAATGACGGCAAGAAAAACAACGAGAACATCAAGCTTTACGTGGACGCGATGGCCGCCGTCGCCCGCAAGCAGGGCGTTCCCTTCATCGACCTCTTTCACCCAACGCTGGAACTCTACCGATCATCGAAGCGGCCGTTGACGATCAACGGAATCCACCTGAATGACGAGGGATACCGCGAGCTCGCCCTGATTCTCGACCGGGCGCTCTTTGGCCCGAGGCCGGCCTCCGTCAAGGCTGACATGTCAGCGCTGCTGGCGGCGGTCGA
>DAIDJI010000034.1:0-10151 GCA_027451455.1 Planctomycetales bacterium
ACTACCTGGGCCTGATCCAACTCGCCTGCGGACTGTACTGGTACCGACGGCTGCACCGGATGGGCGCGGTAGACACAGGTCTGAACGCGGCATGATCAAGCGACCGGTTCTCGGATAGTTTCTAAGTCGATGGACCACCAAGACCTGGCCGTAAGGCGAGTGTGCGAAGGGCAGAGCAAAGCGGAGCCGGGTATCGCCTGACCCGTGCTGGCAGCGAACACCCATGAATCCGTAACTCAGGGCCGGCGCATCCTCTTGGAGATCGACCTGCATATGATCGTGTTGCATACAGACCCCATCATGAATCCGCCGATCGCCCCGCCGATTGCCCCTAAGATCAGCCATCCGATCGCCACTAAGCTGTTCGGGTGCTCACGGAACACATAACTAACGATCCCTGGTCCCGTAAGCAGTCCCAAAAAGCCACCTAGGTCCGGCATCCATTGTGCACCCTCCATCGCGCTGAACTCCGCTTCGGTAGGAGATCGCGAGGCGGAACTCCGGTCTTCACGGCCCCGGCGATCGGCCGCGCCCGCCCTCCTTCTACGGTGTCGGCGATCGGCCATGCCAGCCCTCCTTCATGGGTTCGTCCACACTCTCCGCCCCTTAAGTCCTGCGCCCAAGGCGCAACACTTTCCTTGTTTTTCAAGAGTCGCTGCCGATCCCGAAGATACGCCGTTGAGCCCCTTCCTTCCACTTTCCCGAAATGGGACGATTTCGGCACTCCTCTCCAGGATGACGAAATCCCGCTGAAAAGGTCCCGAACGCCATCCCATTACCCGTCCCGGAATCAGGATCCCTGGTCATCGCCCAACCGTCGAGTTCCGGGACTGGCGAGCCTTAGCGGGGGTCCCACACTCATCGGAAGTAACGTACGCTAAGCCGCGCCAGCGGTCAGGTCGCCGTGATCATCGGGTTGATGCAGCGGCCGCAACTCACCCTCCGCGATGCCTTCGGCCAGAGCGAATGAGTAGCGCCCCAGGACGTTGATGTGCTCGTGGCCTAGGGGTGACAGACGCGCCATATCCTCGGGCTTGACTTCTGCACCCGCCCACCGCAGATGGGCCAAGGCCGCATCGATGTAGGGCGTGTTCCACAGCACCAGCACGTTGACCACCAGGCCCAACGCCCCCAGCTGATCCTCCTGGCCCTCGCGGTAGCGTTGCCGGACCTCGCCCCGCGGTATGATCCTCCACTCGTCCGGTTGATGGTCGTGGACGGGTCGTCGCTCATCGAGGTGGCGAAGGTCCTGCGCCGGGCGCCCGGGAATGCAATGAGAATTCGATCCCGGATCGCAGAGCATCTTCAATCCTGGCGGGCCTCCCGAACGAGATGATGGCGACGATTCCTTCGGCATCGCGGAATCGAGCTGTTGCCCGTGGGAAGGAATGGCGACGATTCCTTCCGCGCCGCGGAATCGAGTGGCCACTTCGAGCGATACGACCGAATCGCTCGACGCCTGGTGTTCTTCCTCGGATCACGCCGGATTCAGGCCCCGGTCGCCGAGGCCCAACATCGCGGCGCCCGACGCAGACGACCGCGAGAACCGCCGCCGGTCCGTTCGCATGCGCATGGCCGCCCCTTCCGCAGGATCACTCCCGCTCCGGGAACACTCGTTTGCCGTCCAGGTAGGTGGCCAGGGCGCGGGCCTGCCGGATCTCGTCCTCCGGACAGGTCAGCAGGTCCCGATCGATGACGACGAAGTCCGCCTGCTTACCCTCCTCGAGCGACCCGATCCGGTCCTCCAGGAACAGCAGGTAGGCGTTGTTGATGGTGTAGAACCGGATCGCCTGCTCGCGGGTCAGGGCCTCCTCGGGATGGAGCTGCCCCTCGTATCCCTTCGCTCGACGAGTGATCGCGACCCACATCCCGAGGAAAGGGTTGTACGGGTTGATCGACCGGAGCGAGCCGATCTTCTGCATGTGGTCGGAGCCGCCCCCGGCGATCACTCCGGCCGCAAACAGGCTGCGCAGCGGCTGGAAATACCGCAACCGGTCGTTGCCAAACTGGGCGGCGAGAGTCCGTGTGTCGAGGTAGAGCCACGCCGGCTGGATGTCGACCACGGCTCCCAGCCGGGCCGCCTTCGCGATCGACTCGCGACTCATGAAGTTCGAGTGGGTGACGCACGGCCGGGTCGGGGCGACCGGGATGGTCCTGTTCACCTCCTCGTAGGCGTCGAGCAGAGCGTGCACAGCGCCGTCGCCGACACTATGAGCGGTGAACTGCAAGCCCGACTCGACGGCGGCCCGGACCATCGGCACCAGCCGTTCCCGCGGGATGAACAGCACGCCGCGATAGCTCGGGTCGTCGATCGCGTAGATCCGGCTGATCCCCCAGGGCTCGCGCATGTAGGCACTGCCGGTCAGCATGCCGCCGTCGAGGAAGGCCTTGATCCCAACGATCCGGAGCCGCGGCCCGCCCTTGTGGAGCGGGTGCTCGGCCGTCTGCCGGATCTCGGCGAGGATCTGATCGAGCGGGCCCAGGTTCTCGATGTGCCGAGAGATTCCGAGGCGGACCGTCAGGGTGCCAGCCTCGTGCAGCCGACGGTATCGGTCGATGGCCTCGTCGCTGGCGCTCCGGTCGATCACCGCAGTGATCCCAACCGAGTTGTAGTCCCGAAACAGGTCGAGCAGACGGCGGTCCTGGTCCTGCTCGGTGGGGCTGCGCTCTGGTGATGACACCTTCACGTACCGCGTGAGGTTGCGGAGGATGCCGGTCGGCTCGCCGGTTCGGGAGTCCTTCTCGACCTTACCCGGCCCCTCGTGCCGGAAATTCCGGTCGATGCCGCTGAGCTTCAGAGCCATCGAGTTGAGCGAGGCGTCGGGGCCGGTCGAGAAGAGCACAGGATTACGTGGAGCGGCCCGGTCGAGTTCATCCCGGGTCGGGTAACGCTGCTCCTGGAGCCGCGTGATGAAGACCTGGCGCACGACGACCCACTTCCCCGGGCCCAAGGCGTCGGCCCTCGACCGAACGTAATTCAGCACATCGCGGATCGTCTCCATCTCGGGGACGGGGTGGTCGAACTCGGTCAGGCTCGCCCCGGTCGGGTGCGTGTGGGAATCGATCAGGCCCGGCAGGACCATGTTGCCATCGAGGTTGACCACGATCGTGCGCGGCCCGCGGGTCTTGAACACCTCCTCGTCGGTCCCAACGCGGATCAGCCGGCCCTCCTTGACGGCCAGGGCCTGGCGGATCGAGAAGTCGCGGTCGACCGTGACGACCTTGCCGTGGTGCAGGATCAGGCGCCTCATTGACGGCCGCCGCCGAGCTACTAAACCCGAGCGTGATGAGCAGTGGGGCCAGCCACGAGGGAGTTCGAGGCGTCGTCATGGTGGGGGCTCGCTGCGAATGTTCTCACGATCGAAGGGTCAGCTCGCGACATGGTTCGGGGATTCGGGGCCTCGGTCGCTCAGGGGTGTAGGAGTTTGTCCTGAAAAGGGTCGTCAAACCTTCGACCTACCCGCACCGCCGATCCACGGGTGTCTTGCGGCGTCTTCAGCGACCTGACTCAATCTTGCGGGTGAAGCCATCCAGCCTTGATCGCAATTGCTGGTCATCCGGCCGTAGGCCCAGGATGTTTAACAGGTTCTGACGGGCCTCCTCATAATGACCAAGCTCGATCTCGATGTCGACCATTTCGACTCGGGGTGCCCCACTTGATTTTGGCAACCCTCTTCTGGTCTGCTAGACGAACCAGGATTTGGCCACTCCCCGATCTGCATCCGGAGGCAGGGATGCCCACGCTGACCATCACTTATCAGACCCCCGAAGAACGCCGCGCTTACGAGCGAGCCATCGCGTTCGTGGCCGAGATGCACCGGATTGGGGCCGACGCCCCGGACGGCGGCGTGATCGATGCCTGTGAGTCCGTGGCGCTCTCTCAGGGACGCGATCTCCTCCGCGACACCCTGGCCGCGGCCATCCAGGCGCGGGCCGAGGGCCTCGAAAAAAAGTCGACGCCCCCTGCGGCCACTCGACGCGCAGCAAGGGACGGCGGTCGCGGTCGGTCGTGACCGCCATCGGGAAGGTCTCGCTCAAGAGGACTTAGAAACTATCCGAGAACGGTCGCTTGATCATGCCGCGTTCTGACTTGTGTCTACCGCGCCCATCCGGTGCAGCCGTCGGTACCAGTACAGTCCGCAGGCGAGTTGGATCAGGCCCAGGTAGTTCACGTCCTTCTTGTCGTACCGCACCAGGATGCCACGGCACTTCGACAGCCAGCCCAGTGTCCGCTCCACTACCCACCGCCGCGGCTTGCGGCGGCCGGGCGTCGCTCGGGCCGTGGACCGTTACCCGACGGCCGGATGTGCCCGATGGACCTGCCTTTCTCCACCGCCGCCCGACCGCTCGGGTTGTCGAACCCGGCGTCCAGGCACAGGTGCTGCTCGACCACCTCAGGGTCGGGCCGCTCGACAACGATCGCCTCGATCGTCGCCTCCAACAACTTGCAGTCCGGCACGTTCGCCCCGGCGATCACCGCCCCCAGCGGCCCGCCGGCGCCGTCGGTCAGGATGTGCTTCTTGGTGCCTGGTTTCCCGCGGTCGGTGGGGTTCTTGCGCGTCTTTTTCCCCCCCCGAACCGGGCCTTGCCCAGCATCCCGTCGGCCGCCTGCCACTTCCACTGGACCCCGCCGAGTTCGTCGCACTCGGCGACCAGCACCGCCCAGATCTTCTCGAAGACGCCGCCCTCGGCCCACCGCTGGAACCAGCCGTGCACGGTGCTCTTGGGGCCGTACTTGGCGGGCAACTGGTCCCATTGGCAGCCACTCCTCATGCGGAAGATGATCCCGTTGAGCGTCTGCCGGAGGTGGGCCGGGGGGCGGCCGGTACTCTTTCTGGGCCAGAACTCCTTGAGGATCGGCTCGATCCGCCGCCACAGCTCGTCGGGGACCTCCCAGATCGTGGCCAGCGGCTTGCGCCGAGTCTTTTTGCGTCCCATGGTGGCGGCTCCCGTTGCGAGGGCGGTAGCGGTTCCAATCGCCACAACGTCCTTCCTGCAACGGGCATTCCGCCGGTTGTCGGATAGTTTCTAAGTGGAGACGAAGGGGATCGAACCCTCAACCTCCTGGTTGCAAACCAGGCGCTCTCCCAATTGAGCTACGTCCCCGAAGTTGTTGAGAGCCGGGATGGGGTTGGCTGTTCTGAGCGGGTCCCGGCCTTCGCATGAATCACACCCGCATTCTAACGAATCCCCTGGCCGCTGAGAAGCGGGGCGACTTTCAAACAAACTCCGACCTGCCGCGGGAACCGAGAACATCAGTCACGGCCACTGGCCACGGTGCGCCTCAGGCCCTCCTCGAAACCGATCAGCGGCCGGTAGCCGAGCACTCGACCTATACGCTCCAGGCTCGCCAGCGAGTCCCGGACGTCACCCGGTCGGCCCGGCCGGAATTCGGGCTCCAGGTCCGTCCCCTGGATGCGGTTAAGTGCCGAGACCAGGTCCAGCAATCGAGTTCGCTCTCCCGTCCCGACGTTGTAGACCTCGCCGTGTAGCGGGCCCGGATGCCGGATCGCCGAGAGGTTCGCCGCGACCGCGTTGGTTACATAGGTGAAATCCCGGGTCTGCTCGCCATCGCCGTAGATCGTTGGGCGACGGCCCTCGCCCATCGCCTTGATGAAAAGTGAGATCACTCCGCTATAGGGGCTCGATGGGTCCTGTCGCGGACCGAAGATGTTGAAATAGCGGAGACTCACCCCGTCGAGACCCATCGTTTGCGCGTAGACCCGAACGTAATGCTCGCCTGCGAGCTTGCCGGCTGCGTACGGGCTCATCGGTTGCGGCAACATCCCCTCGTGCTTTGGCAACTCGACGGCATCGCCGTAGGCGCTGCTCGATGCGGCGAACACGAATCGATTTACGCCCGCCTGCCGCGACGCTTCAAGCATGTTCAGAGTCGCCGTTGGACCGCTCTCGTGCGACTGCAATGGCTCGCTTACCGATCGCGGTACGCTCGGGATTGCCGCCTGGTGGAAGACAAATGCCATTCCCTCGGCCGCGCGTCGGCAGGTCTCGAAGTCGGCGGCTGTTCCCTCGATCCACTCGTACCGCCCCGCCAGGTGCGCCAGGTTTTCCCGGCGGCCGGTAGAGAGATCGTCAAGAACCCGGACTCGCAGGCCCGCTTCGAGCAGGGCCTCGACCAGGTGCGACCCGATGAAGCCGGCCCCGCCTGTCACCAGTGCGGTTTGGTCGTTGAGCATGGAGTCCTCGGTTCTCTTCGTCCTCGGTCCGGAAATTCAGGTCGGCTTGCCGTCCTGCCTCTCCACAGCGGTCTCGCAGGAATCGGCGCTTGCGGCTTCTCCGAGCGAGGGCCTGGAATCGCCGGCAATAAGGCTGAATCAGGCTCTTACGATGACGGCTATTGGGTCGACCACCGACCGGGTCGCGTTTCGGGTGTCGACAATCAGCGGGGTGTGGCGGGCGATCCAGTGCCAATCGTAGGCCGAATGGTCGGTGACAATCACCACGCAGTCGCGCGAAGCCAGATAGTCCGATGTCAGGTCGCGGCTTGACATTCGGAGGTCGGGGTAGTGTCGCATCGCCGGCAGTTCGGGGATGTGCGGGTCGTTGTATTCGACCTGGGCCCCTTTCCGAAGGAGGCGTTCCATTAACTCGAACCCGGGCGACTCGCGCGGGTCGTCTACATCTTTTTTGTAGGCCATGCCTAGCAGGGTGATCTTGCTCCCCTTGACGGACCGGCACCGGTCGTTGAGGGCGTCGGCAACGCGGTCGACCACGTAGCCAGGCATCGAGGTGTTGACCTCTCCGGCCAGCTCGATGAACCGTGTGCTCAGGCCGTGTTTGCGGGCGACCCAGGTCAGGTAGAACGGGTCGATCGGGATGCAGTGCCCGCCCAGGCCGGGGCCTGGGTAGAACGCCTGGAAGCCGAACGGCTTGGTGCTGGCCGCCTCGATGACCTCCCAGACGTCGACCCCCATTCGAGAATAGATCACCTTTAGTTCGTTGACCAGCGCGATGTTGACGGCCCGATAGGTGTTCTCCAGGATCTTGCTGGCCTCGGCGACCTCGGGGCTCGAGACCTCGACGACACGGACAACCGCCCGGCCGTAGAGCGCGGAGGCCAGGGCGAGGCTGGGTGGGTCGAGGCCGCCGACGACCTTTGGGATCGTGGGGGCCGAGAATTGGGGATTGCCGGGATCCTCACGCTCTGGGCTGAAGGCGAGGAAGAAGTCGGCGCCTGGACGGAGACCGCCCTCGGCGAGGATCGGCAGGACGATGTCGCGGGTTGTTCCCGGGTAGGTCGTGCTCTCCAGAACCACAAGTTGCCCGGGACGCAGCCGGGCGGCGATCGATCGGGCCGAGTTCTCGACGTAAGTCAGGTCGGGGTCGCGTGCGTGGGTCAGCGGGGTGGGGACGCAGATCAAGATGGCGTCGGGCTCATCGAGGCGGCGGAAGTCGTCGGTGGCCTCGAAGCGGCCGTCATCCCGGATCGCTTGAATCGTCTCGCTGGGGATGTGCTTGATGTAGCTCTCGCCGCGGCCGAGCCGATCGACCTTGGCCGGATCGACGTCGAAGCCCAGCACGGAGAGGCCCTGCTCGCAGAAGGCGCGGGCCAGAGGCAGGCCGACGTATCCCAGGCCGATGATCCCGACCCGGACGTTGCCCGACCGGAACTTCTCCAGGAGGGCATCGTGATCAAGTGTGTGCCCGGACGGTTGCCCGCCGGAACTGGAATTGTCGACGCCCCGGATGCCCACGACCATCGATCTCCCCCTGGAACGCGCGGGCCGGCGGACGGCGGGCCGTCGCGAACACCGATTCTATCGGGTCAACCGGCTGCCCGGAAGCCGGAGGGGGTCAGGGCGATCGATGGGCCAGGGGCCGATCTACCGGGCGGCGAAGGAGGGGGGCTCGTTCGTCAGGCGCGGAAGAGGCGGCGGTAGACCTGGCCCTCGTTGACGGTCGGGCGTTCGGGGCGTCCCTGGTGCCGATAGATCAGTCGGGTGTGATCGGCGCCCAGGGCGTGCAGGATGGTCGCGTGGAGGTCGCGGACGTGCAGCCGGTCCTCGATCGCGTGGAGTCCGACCTCATCCGTCCGCCCGACAACGATCCCGGGGCGGACGCCGCCGCCAGCCATCCACATCGTGAAGCCGTATGGGTTATGGTCGCGGCCGTTGCCCTTTTCGGACATGGGCGTACGGCCGAACTCGCCGCCCCAGACGACGAGGGTTTGATCGAGCAGGCCGCGGCCCTTGAGGTCGCGGACCAGCCCGGCGACGGGTCGGTCCATCGCCCGGCAGGCTTTTGCGTGGTTGATCTCGATTTCGCTGTGCGAGTCCCACCGGCTCCCCGCGCCGCAGTAGATCTGGATGAACCGGACGCCCCGCTCGACCATCCGTCGGGCGAGCAGGCAGAGCCGGCCGGTGGACTCGGTGGCCGGGTCGTCGAGACCGTAGAGCGACCGGGTCGCGGCGGTCTCTCGCGCGAGGTCGACCGCCTCGGGGGCCTCGGACTGCATCCGGAACGCCAGCTCGTAGCTTCGGATGCGGGCGTCGAGTTCCGACTGGTCGAACCGCGTCTCGTGGTGCCTTCGGTTCATCGAGCCCAGGAAATCGAGCTTGTTTCGCTGTCGGTCGGTGCCGACATCGGCGGGGGTGGTGAGATTCGCGATCGGTTGCTCACCCCCCTCGATCCGGGTCCCCTGGTGGACCGCCGGCATGAAGCCGGTTCCCCAGTTCCTCGGGCCGCCGGCGACCTGCGCCCTCGGGTTATCCAACATCACCACGAAGCCGGGGAGATTGGCGTTTTCCGTTCCGAGCCCGTACGAGACCCAGCTCCCCAGCGAGGGGCGCCCGGCGAGCGTCGAACCCGTGTTCATCTGGCAGACACCGCCGACGTGGTTCAGCCCGTTCGACCAGCACGACCGGATGACCGCCAGTTCGTCGGCGCAGGTGGCGATGTTCGGGAGCCAGTCGGAGACCCAGTGGCCGGACTCGCCGAATTGCTTCCACTTCCGCCGAGAGGGCAGCAACGGTGCCCGGCCCTCGCCCATCGGCGTGATCACCGGCTTGAAGCTCGGGGGCAGCGGCTTCCCCGCCAGACGGTTCAGGTCGGGCTTGGGGTCGAACGTGTCGATGTGGCTCGGGCCGCCCTCCATGAACAGGAAAATCACGCTCCGGGCTGTCGCCGGCTCTCGCCAGGGGGCCGACGGATCGGTCATCGACGGGCTGGCCGTGGCCCCAGCCCAGAGGTCGCGAGCCAGAAGGTCGCCCAGCGCGAGGCCGCCGAAACCGACGCCAGCCTCGAACAGCCACTGGCGTCTCGTTGTTTGTGATCGGGGGTTGGTGATGGGTTCCTGGTTCATGGCCGATGGCCTCCCGGGCCGGACTTTCCTCAGGATCGAGCAGAGTTTGCCCTCAGGGCGGAAACCAATGACCAGGGATCAATCGATGTAGAGAAACTCGTTACTATTCAGGAGGACGTGGCAGAAGTCCACGAGTGCGGCGCGGTTGGGGTTGTGGATCGGCGGATGAGAAATACGCCGGGCGCGGTCGAGGAATGCGGCGGCCTCCTCGATCTCGTTGGCATCTGGCGGGCGACCGATCGCGAGGTGGTAGGCGGTGATGATTCTCGGACGCTGGCCGTCCGAGGCGGGGGCCATTCGCTCGACCCGATCGGCGAAGGTTCTTGCCCTGGCGAGCGTCCACGGTCCGTTCAGGAGCATCAGCGCCTGGGTGCTGGTGGTGGTTGGGACGCGGCGGGAGATTGGTACGGTGCCGTCGGGGGCGTCGAAGGCGGTGAGCATGGGGTCGGGGGCGTTGCGGGCGATCCGGGTCTCGATGGTCCGGCGAGGGCCCGTGGTCGCCTCGGACGGTCCGCCGATCTTCGGATCGAGTTCGCCGCTGACCGCTAGCATCGCGTCGCGGATTTCCTCGGCGTCGAGCCGGACGACGGTCCGCTTCCAGAGGAGGCGGTTCTCGGGGTCGATTCGGGCGGCGTGAACGACCTCGTCGAACGGGCGGACGGCTGCCTGGCGGTACGCTTCCGAGGAGACGATCAGCCGGTGGATCGGCTTCCATCGCTGGCCCCGGGCGATGAACTCGGTCGCGAGCCAGTCGAGCAGTTCGGGGTGGCTCGGCGGTTCGCCGAGCCGGCCGAAGTCGCTGGGCGTCCCGGAGAGCCCTCGGCCAAAG
>DAIDJI010000034.1:10161-16830 GCA_027451455.1 Planctomycetales bacterium
CCGAGTCGTGAGTGGATGATCGGGCCGTCCCAGCCATTGGGCCAGGGCGAGGCGCCGGCCGGTCGACTCGGGCGCGGCGGGCGGGGTGGCGATGGATGGAGGCGAGGGGTCGAGTGCCTTCGGGAAACCCGGCTCGATCGTTCCCTTGCGAGGTTTGCCCGGGATTGTCGTCGACGGGGCGACGGGACCGACGTCCCGGACGGTCATGACCTTTGCGGGCTCCTCGGGCCGGATCGCGTCGAATGCCTTCAGCCTCGCTTGAAGTTCGGCCCAGCGCACCTTGTCGCGTCCCTTGAGGATCTTCGGCACCTGGTCGTGCTCGTATGCGACCTGCTGGTAGGCGAGCGCTCCAATCTGCCGCTCGTACGGGGTACGATCGGCCTCGGACTTTGCCAGGACGGCCCGGATGTCGTCCTGGAACTTTGCCAGAGCGGAGGCCGTCCCTCGGTCGCGATAGGGCCTCGCAATGTCCTCCATCTCGCGAAGAATCCCGGCCGCAGACCGCTCCCACGCCGCCCGCTTTTGCCGGTATTTCTCGGACTGACTCGTGCAGGCAAGGGGCAAATCATCGCGAGGGAGCATGGGCGCGAAGAAAGCTCGGAGACGAAAGTAATCCTCCTGAAGGATCGGGTCGAACTTGTGGTCGTGGCACCGGGCGCATCCGATGCTCAGGCCAAGGAAGACCTCGCCGGTGACATCGGTAACGTCGTTAACGATATCTTCCCACTGGCCGATAACGTTACGCTGGTTGTATTCGTAGGGCCAGAGGCGGAGGTATCCGGCGGCGACGCGAAGCTCGGGGTCGTCGGGATCGATTTCGTCACCGGCGAGTTGCTCGGCGAGGAAGCGGTCGTAGGGCTTGTCGGCGTTGAACGACTGGACGACGTAATCACGATAGCGCCAGGCGTCGGGTCGGTAGGCGTCCTGGCGGTATCCGTCGGACTCCGCGTATCGAACCAGGTCGAGCCAGTGCCTGGCCCATCGCTGGCCGTATCGGGGCGAGCCCAAGAGGCGGTCGACCAGTCGTTCGTAGGCGTCGGCGCGTTCGTCGGCGAGGAAGGCAGCGACCTCTTCGGGCGTTGGCGGAAGGCCGATCAGGTCGAAGGTCAGCCGGCGGATCAGCGTGAGTCGGTCGGCCCGAGGTGCCGGTTCGAGGTGCTTCGCGGCGAGTGATTGCAGAACGAAACGATCGATCGGGTTGGTCGACCAGTCGGAACCCTCGGGCGAGGGCAGGGCGGCGACGTCGGGGACCGCGGGGCGCCGGAGCGGCCGAAACGACCAGGGCGGGGGTTGAGAATCCAATCGATCGCCATCCGGACTGACGCCGGCAGCGTGGGGCCTGGTGCGATCGGCGGAGGGCCAGGGTGCCCCCATTGCGACCCATCGGGTGAGATCGTTGATCTTTTCGGGCGCGAGCTTGCCCGAGGGGGGCATCTCGGGGCCGTCGTAGTGGACAGCCTCGACGAGCAGGCTCTCGCTGGGCTTGCCGGGGACGAGGGCCGGTCCGGAATCGCCACCGCCGAGGATGGCCTCGATCGAGTCGAGCCGCAGTCCGCCCTTTTGCTTCGCGGCCGAGTGGCAGGAATAGCAACTCTCGACCAGGAGCGGCCGGACGCGTTGCTCGAAGAATCGTTCCCGCTCGGCCTGGATCGCCCGGTCGGCCGGCGTCCCTTCCCCGGCCGTCGCCATCGAGGCGATCGCGGCGAACAGCAAGATCGGACCAATCGGCCGTAGGCTCGCATTCATGAGAGGCCCCACGAAGGATTGGGGAAGCTACCGTCCGGTCGGGGGTGTTTAACAGATTCTTATCATACGGCGGGCGGTTTCGGCAACCCGTCGACGAAAAACCCCCCGCCGGCATCGCGAGGGCAGGGGGTCTCGGTCTCCAATGGCTTCCAGGATTCCGTGCGTTGGATCAGTCGACCAGGTCTCGCCAGGCGAGATAGGCCTCGATCCAGCAGAATCCCTCGGGTCGCGGGTCGACCCAGTCAAGCTTGCTGATGTCGACGACGTGGAGCTTTCCACTCGCCTTGCAGACGGCGTTGATCCCGTATCCGACGCGAGGCGACTCGAGGCGGATGCACTCGACCTCGATGCCGCCGAGCCGGGCCCGGAACGGGCAGACGACCTCTTCTCGGATGATGCTGAGCAGTCCGGCGTGTTCGTCGCTCTCGTCGAGGCTTTCGCTGGTGGCCTGATCGATCAAGGCGCGAAGCCTCCGGGAGTCGCCGAGGGCAGGGTGATCTGCCAGGGCCGTTGCGGTCCCTCTCTCGCCGTTCCAGAACATGGGTGCCTCCTCCAGGATGCGGGACATGTCGGGTATCCAGCGCCCGCGCATGGGGCGAGGCCGGGAGCCGAAGTTGGTGCAATGGACTTGCGGAGATGTTCGGGGTCGGCCGAACCGACAAGAGACGGAGGATCGGTAGTCGACTAATAGATGAGGATACCCGAGATTCGGGGACGCGTACAAGGGCCAGCCGGCGGGTCCGGTCCGCTCGGGCCGCGATCTCCCGCAGAATGGGAACCGGCTGCGTTCAGGAGTGGCGATGGTCGTTGCGGGGGTGGCTGCGGTTGCGATATCGTCGGTCGAGTGCAGGACGATCCGACTGCGTGCGGGAGGGGTGTCGATGGCGTTCGATTCGAAGCGGCAGCGGCGGATTCTGGGCCGGTTTGCCACGGGCGTGACCGTCGTGACGACCGACGGTCCGGCCGGGCCGCACGGGATGACGGCCAACGCATTTGCCTCGCTCTCGCTCGATCCGCCACTGGTGCTGGTGGCTGTCGACCGACGTGCCTCGATGCTCGAGCACCTGAAGGGCAACGGCTGCTTTGCCGTCAACATACTCCGCGACGACCAGGAACCGCTCTCGCTCCGGTTCGCGACCCCCGGGCCCAAGAGCTTCACCGAAATGGAATTTACGACGGCGGTGACCGGCTCGCCGATCCTGCCGCATACGCTCGCGTACCTGGATTGCCGGGTCCACGAGATCCTCCCCGGCGGTGACCACGCCATCTTCGTCGGCGAGATCCTCGACGGCGACGAACGCGGCGGCGAGCCGCTGCTCTACTTCGGCGGGAACTATCGGAGGCTGGCGGATTGAGGATCGGCCGGGCGGCCGTCCCATAGACGGAGTCCTCGGGACCACAGATTTCTCACCCGAGGGCATTTTCCTGCGGGTGACTTCGACTTCACTGGCCCGCTACGGCTTCCCACCACCCTCTCGCCGAAGACGCGAATCTTGCCGGACGGTCCAGGCCTGGGGCTGTCCGTCGGGCCGGGTGAACGTGGCCGAGGCGGTGTAGCCCTCGGGCGTTGATTTCATCGTAAGCCGGTGCGTCGGGAGGCCGGACGGGGTGGGGAGGGACAGTTCCTCGACGGTCGCCGCCCATCGCTTGTTCTTCTCGCGAAATGCGGCCTGCGCGTGGTAGACCTGCATCAGGCGGTCGCGGATGGGTCCGGAGGGGTCGGGTCGATAGGCGTCGGTGCCGGGCTTCGCGTCGGAGAATTGCAGGTAGCCCCAGCGCTCGGGTCGGTGCATGTCGATCGCTCCCTGCGGCGACCAGACCCAGTTGTCCTCATGCGTCTTTGGGACCTTCCGGTACTTGCCGTTGACGATCTCGTGCTGCCACTCGACCCTCGAGAAGTTGATCCGCCACTGATCGCCGGCCTTTGGCGGGGCGGGGCGATTCGCATGCTCGCGTAGCACTTTCCACGGGAACGCCATCTCCACCGTCCAGCCGCGGTCGGTGTCCTTCGGGTTGTTGATCGTCCCGTCGACGTGGACCGCTGTCCTCAGTCCGGGGATTTCCCAGGCGTCGACGGCCGGGCCGCCGTTGCGGTACGGTTTGCCCAGGAACAAATCCCACTCGGTGTTCAGCGCGTTGATCTCGATCTCGTAGTATTCGTGGTTGTCTCCGTCAGGGTCGATGAAGACCTCGAAGTCGTTGTCCTGGAAGATCACCGAGTCGTGCTTCGTGAGCGTCGCCCAGACGTGGGGTTCCTCAAGTCTTGCTCCGATGTAGAGGTACTGATCGTCCCATCGCATTTTCGCCCGCGTCCGGAACCTCGGCCTTGGGCGGATATCTCCCTCGATGTCCTGGAAGTCTTCCGTCCAGGGCGCGTCGTTCCACTCGTCGTCGTCGAGGCGGCCGTCGATCCGGATCGGGGCTGAGGTCCGGTAGGCGACGTATCCTCGCGGAGGCGCGGACGACGCAGCTTCCGACCCCTTTGCGATCGGCCGGATGATCGCTGCGAGCAGGTCGGGCTTCTTCGGGTCGTGGACCAGATGCAGATAACGCGGGCCATCGGCGTAGTCGAGACGGATCGTCCGGATGCGGTTTGCCTCGGCGACGAGCAGCGTGATCTGCTTCCGTTCCTTGCTCCCGGCGATCGCGTCGAGCAGTCGCTGGGGGTGGAACGTCTCGCCGTCGACGCCGAGCACCTTCATCCCCGGCCCGACCCCCGACCGGTCGGCGACCATCCCGGGGACGACCACTGTCACCTTCCCCTCGCCGTCGAGGGCCAGGCCGATCGAGTCGACGGCCGAGACCGCGCCGGCGCCGGAACGCGAGATCCGGCTGGCCGCGGGCGGAGCCTGGTCACTGTATTCAAGCCGATATCCACACCGGCCAACCACATCGATCGGTAACGCCTCCATCGGCTTCTCAATCCGATCGCGGAGAAAGGATTCCCAGTTGAACGAGCAAACGTCATTTAAAGTCGTCACGACCTCTTCAAATTCATAGGGAATCACTCGGGTCGAGGTCGTTCCCGTTTTACCCAGGAACTTCCGGCAAAAGTCGTCGAGGCTGCGCTTTCCGCCGGTTTGCTGGCGGATGATCGCGTCGGCCTCGAGCCAGATGAGGGCGCCTTCGAAGTAGTAGTCCTGGCCGCGTCTCAGGTCGCTCCAGTCACTGGGACTGCGGAGCAGGTGCGAGGCGATCGCGGTGTCTTCCAGCGATCGCCAGCGCCGGCCTTCACGGTGGCGGAGCGATCCGATGTTCGCGGCGAGCATTCGGCGGTACTCTTCGAGGTCAATCATCCCCGACCGTGCCATCAGGACCTCGCCGAGGTACTCGGTCAGACCCTCATAGACCCAGAGCAGCCGCGTTTTTTGCGGCGTCTGGTAGTTCGGGGTACACATTCCCGCCGGGCGTCGGAACTTGCC
Source organism: Planctomycetales bacterium (assembly GCA_027451455.1). Taxonomy (GTDB): domain Bacteria; phylum Planctomycetota; class Planctomycetia; order Isosphaerales; family Isosphaeraceae; genus JAKAUH01. The sequence continues at coordinate 15,330 of DAIDJI010000034.1, forward strand.
GCACCAGGAATGGACATATTCGTGGGGTAAGAGATTGCCGACCCAGCCGCGCAGGTGCCCGGGCGTGACGAGGTCACGCTCGTGGACGCCGTTCACGCTGCTAGCCAGGTGCTCCAGGCCGAGGTAGCCAAGGTCGTCGCTGCACGTCACCAGGAAGTGGAACGACGGGTAATGGCAGGTGCCGAACAGCGCCCCGGCCTCGCGAACGACGCGCGAGTAGATGCCGACGACATCGTTGCCAACCTTGAGCGCCTCGGGCGATTCCGAGACCAGGTCGAGCGCGGCGGGCGGATAGGGGCCCGTTTCCAGGGCGATGCGCCGGAAGTGCCGGCCGGCGATCACCGGGTTGTCGACCAGTTCGTTCAGCGAGGCCGGTTGGAAGTGGATGACGCGATTCCCGTTTCGCTCTTCGGTTCGAGCCAGCGCGAGGGCCGAGGCGTGTTCCCAGTCGCGCGGGAGGAGCAGCGTGGCCTCGACCTGGAGTTCATCGGCCGACGGGCCCTCAGGGTACATAAGACAGGGGCCCCAGTTGACCAGGGCGACGGACTCATTGCCGAAGGTCAGGTAGCCGGCCGCCTCGGTTGCGGACCTCTCGCAAATCATGTCGAGCCGGACGATGACGGAAGAGACACCCTTGGGGACCTCGGCAAAGATCCGGTAAATTTCGACCTCGTCGCGGCGCCAGGGGATGGGCTGGCCATCGGGCGTCTCGACGCGAAGCCCGGCGACATTCTTGAGCGGGCCGGACGGGGCGTGGGTGCCGGGAATCCACTTCGGATACCAGAGCGCTAGCTTGCCGGGGCGGCAGGGGATTTCCAACTTCGAATGCGCGAGGTGCCGCGGAAGGTCGCGGGTATCCAGTTCCAGGCGGATCGTCGGTCCCTCGCCTGCTCTCGCAGGAATCGTGAGGCATGCCGCGATTGCCGAGGCCCACCACCATCGTCGAGCCCGATCCGCCATGAATCGCCCCCGTTTCAACTTCTCGAATATCGAGCCAGTCCCCGGCGCCCGCGGCGCCCTCGCCACTTCCGAACATGGTAGAGGGGCCGGCGCCTTCGATCAATCGCCGGGTTGATTCCGGGGCCGGGCGTTGCATCGACGTCGTGCAACGCCGATGATGGTCGTCGCGTTGAGCAGGACGAGAGTAGGTCAGCATGAAGGAGCCTTGCCGTGTCGCTTCGAATCGTGATGGGAGCGATGATGATCGGGACCACGCTGGCGATGGCCGCCGCCGAGGCCGCCGAGCCCCTGAAGGCTGGCATCATCGGACTGGATACGTCGCATGTGACGGCCTTCACGCAGCTCCTGAACGCCCCGAATCCCAAGCCCGAGGTGGCGGGTGTTCGCGTGGTCGCGGCCTATCCTGGCGGCAGTCCCGACATTCCCTCCAGCGCGAATCGGGTTGAGCAGTACACCAGGACCCTGAAGGAGAAGCACGGCGTGCAGATTGTCGACTCGATCGATGAGCTGCTGAAGCGCGTCGACGTCGTCTTCCTGGAAA
>DAIDJI010000035.1 GCA_027451455.1 Planctomycetales bacterium
CCGGAGACGACAATGTTGCCCGGGCCGAGGAGGTTAGCCTTCCAGAGCCTTCCAGCGCTCGCGACGCGGCGGCAGAGTTCATCCACGGCCGCCTCGTCGAGCCCGAGGACGCTCGTCATCCCGCTGGGGGTCGCGAGGGCCGCCGCCTGCATCGCCTGACCGCGGCGCCGAACCAGCTTCAGGCCCGATTCAAAGTCCATCGCGCCGGCGAACGTCAGGGCGGTGTACTCGCCCAGGCTAAGGCCGGCGGCGCCCTCGCAGGCGTCGATGACGTCAGGGTTGGTCGTTTTGAGGCTCTCGAGCGCGGCGAGGCTGGCGACAAAGATGGCGGGCTGGCTGACGTCGGTGGCTTCGAGGGCCTCGGCCGGGCCCTCGATGCAGAGCTTGCGGAGGTCGATGCCGAGGATCGCCGAGGCGCGGTCGAACAGTTCGCGGACGGCGGGGAGTTCCTGATCCAGCTCGCGGCACATCCCCACCGACTGCGCGCCCTGGCCGGGGAACAAAAAGGCGATCCTGGGCATCTTCCATTTCTCCAGGGATAATCTTGTGGCTCAATCCTTCGCGGCGGCGGTCTCGGCCGCCGGAGTACCGGCAAGTTGCTCAACGATCCGGTCACGAAGCCGATCGGAGGCCATCGTGCCGGCGACGCGGAGCGCGTTCTTGATCGCCCGGGCGCCCGACGACCCATGGCAAATGATGCAGGCCCCTCGAATACCCAGGAGCGGGGCGCCGCCGAACTCCTCGTACTCGAACCGCGACTTGAGCCGCTTCAGCCCGGCCCCCATCTTCTGGCCGGCGTCGCCCGGGAGATCGGGCATCATCCGCATCAGTTCCTCCTTCAACTCGGAGAAGAGGAACTCGACGGCTCCCTCGCCGGCCTTCAGCAGCACGTTACCGACGAAGCCGTCGCAGATCACGACCCGCGCGTCGCCGTTGTAGATGTCGCGCCCCTCGACGTTGCCGTAAAACCGAGAGGACCAGGGGCTGGCCTGGAACATCTCGCGTGTGGTCCGGGTGAGGTCGGTCCCTTTTTCTTCCTCGGCGCCGACGTTCAGCAGGCCGATCCTGGCTCCGGTGACGCCCAGGATCTCCTCGGCGTAGATGGCCCCCATGATCCCGTACTGATAGAGATCCTCGGGCTTGGCGTTCATGTTGGCGCCGACGTCGATGATCACGATCGGGCCCTTGTGCGACGGGAAGATGGCCGCGATCCCGGGCCGTCGGACGCCGGGGAGGAACATCTTCGCGTTGAACAGCGCCGAGGCCACCATGGCGCCGGTGTTCCCGGCCGAGACGACCGCGTGGACATCGCCGGTCGCCATCAGGCCCCAGCACTTCGAGATCGAGTTGTCGCGCTTCTTGCGAAGCGCCTCGACCGGCTTCTCCTCCATGCCGACGACCTGGCTCGCGTGAACGATCGGCATCCGATCGCGGGGCGCCGAGGGGTTCTTGGCCAGCTCGGCCTCGATCCGCTCCTGGTCGCCGACGAGGACGACGGTGAGGTCGGGCAGGTCGATCGCCGCCTCGCAGGCTCCCGCCACGATCGGACCGGGGGCGAAATCCCCCCCCATCGCGTCCAGGGCGACACGCATCGAATAGACTCCCGGCGTTCTCGCTGCATCGGGTGCAGCCGGTATGAATGTTCGGGGGAGGCAAAATGAGAGCGGGATGCCGGAAGACGGGCCTGACTTCCCGCTCCGCATCCCGTGGACCGCGGTCCGCTCCCTCGGTCGGACCTGGATCAACGCCCCTCATGGTAGGAGGGGTCAAGAGGGGCTGTCAAGCGGCCGTCGGACTATCGCCGAGCGGCGCGCGCCGTCCGCTCCGCCCAGGTCCGATCGGCGGCCTTCTTCAGGGTGGCGAGGGGCCTGGAATAGTCGAGCACGCTGGCGAATCGACCCCGATCGTAGGCCGTGGCAAAGTGTGCCGACAGATCGAGCCCCACGTCGGGGTCAGGGCTTTTGAGCGGGATCGGGATCGTCGGGAGCGGGTCGCGGACCGTCCAGGCGTAGGCACAGGAGCGGGGGCGATCCTCGGCCCGTGAGAGGAGGGCAAAGTAATCCGCCGAGGGCAGCGGATGGGCCATCGGAAGGCGCTCGCCGGTGAGGAGCAGATCGATCTCGACGAGGTGGATCTTCCGTCGGATCGTCGCCTTCCGCTTCCGCAGATACCTCCCGATTCCCTCGCCCCTCTTGTTCGCCGGCGAGAGCAGCTCGATCACGGTGACCGGGTTCGGGTCCGGGACCTTCCGGATCTCGATCCAGACGCGACGGACCTCGAGACTCCCCCGAGGCAAGGCGTTTTCGATCGGCTCGATCGTCGCGGTAGACCCGACGGCCTGCCTGGATCGAGCGGCGTCCCGACCGCGGCGTCCGACGAAATCCACCGGAATCGGGGCGTAATCCGTAAGGGCGACCTGTTCGAGACGGACCCGGAGACCGGCGAGGTACTCGGGCGGAAGTTCCTGGTTGAGCGACCCCTGGAAATAGGCCAGGAGGCTAGCATGGAAGCCTTCCCATAGCCCCTGGGCCTCGATGTAAGGATCTACCCCGGGGAATGGGCTGGGCATCGGCTCCTCCTCCCTCGAAGCGGCCTGTTCCCGCGGCCTCAGGCGCACTCGGCCCGAGAGCGCTGGCCCCGGCGTCGGACGGGACCCAGCTCGACGCGCGAGAGTGCCTCGGGAACCAGGTGGGTGCGCGCCGCCTTGCGGACCTGGGCCGCCGTCACCGCGGCGATCCGGTCGGGCCAGGAGAGCGGCTCGTCGAGCGGGCGTCCGTAACGCTCCAGCTCCCAGAGCCGCTCGGCCCGCTGCTCGACCCCCTGATAATCGAAGACCCAGGCGCCGGCCAGGTATCGGCGGGCCCGCTCGACCTCCTCGTCCGAGAACGCCCCCGCCCGCATCGCGCAGACCTGTTCCGTGACCGTGGCGACGACCCGATCGGCGTCCTCGGGGTTCGTCGCCGCGTAGACGCGGAACATCCCGGGGATCACGTCGGCGGTCTCCGTGATCCCGCCCCCGATCGCGTAGACCAGCCCCATCTCGTCGCGGACGATCCGACCGAGCCGGTCGCTCACCCCGGGTCCGCTCCCGAAGAGATGGTCGAGGATCAGCAGGGCGTCGTGGTCGGGGTGGTTCCGCTCGATCCCGAGATGGCCGATGAGCAGGTGAACCTGGTCGCCCGGATGCGGAATCCGACGGACCTTCGCCCGCCCGAGCGGCGGGACCGGCGGCAGCGGCGGCCGTCGGGCCGCCCGGCGCGGCCAGGCACCAAACGCCGAGCGGACCAGCCGCTCCAGCCGTCGGGCGTCGAAATCGCCGGCGATCGCCAGGTGCGTCCCCTCCGGGACGAAATGGCGGCGGTGGTGTTCCAGAACATCGTCCCGGGTGGTCCGGACGAGGTCGCGGTACGACCCACGCGGATCGCGCCCCATCGGATGGGCACCGTAGATCAGCCCGCGAAACGCCGTCTCCGCGCGGAACGCCGGGTCGTCGAGGTCGCCCCGAAGTTCGGAGGCCATTCGGCGAGCGATCCGACCGACCGCCTCCTCCGGGAAAACCGGCCGGATCATGAGATCGGCCAGCAGGTCGATCGCCATCCCGAGATCCTCGGCGCAGACGCGGATCGAAGGACCGGTCGCCCAGACGTCCATCGAGCCGCCGACATCCTCGATGGCCCTCGCGATCGCCTCGGCGTCTCGGTTCGCCGTCCCTTCCTCCAGGAGCCGGGCCGTCAGGCTGGCCAGCCCCGGCCGAGACTCGCGGAGCAGGCCCGCGTCGGTGTGCAGCTCCAGCGAGACAACACCCGTTCCGGCCCTCCGCTCGAAGACCAGCCGGAAGCCGTTCGGCAAGACCATCCGCCTCGGCCGGTAGTCCGATAGCCGCGAGACGCCCACCGCCATCGCCGGAAACGCCGGAGCCGTCACGATCGCGGGCGCCTCGGAGACCCCCGACGTCCGGACGACAGCCGGGCGGCGGCCCAGCCGGGCCCCCTCATCGGCGCGCGCCTCGTCCGCCGGATCCTCGATATCGGGTGCGCAGGCCCAGCCGCAGGTCAGCCCACGCTCGACCAGGTACGTCCCCGCGACCCGACGGACATCCTGCGCTGTCACCGCCATCGCCGCCCGTAGCTCGTCGAGGATCGTCCGCCAGCCCCCCTGGAGTGCGGCCAGCCCAAGCGCTGAGGCCAGCTCGGCGGGCTGGTCGCGCTCCCATCGCCAGGCGGCTTCCATCCCCCGGCGCGACCGGGCCATCTCCTCGGCGGTCGGACCCGATTCCGCCAGTTGAGCGATCTCCGCGAGAATCCGACGCTCAATCTTCGATCGATCCGCCTCGGGATCGGCCTCAAGCTGGATCAGGAACCGACCGTCCCGCCGCATCGAGTAGTGGGCCGTCTCCACCCCGACCGCCATCCCCGTGGATTCCACCAACCCCTCCCAGAGCCGCGACCGTCGGCCGCACGAGAGGACGTCCGAAAGGATGTCCAGCGGCGCCGCGTCGGCATGGCCCCGCGGGACAGTCCGCCATCCCAGTAATCCCCGGGGAACCGTATCCAGCTCGGCCAGGAAGAAATCGCGACGGCCGGTCTGACGGGGCTCGAGAATCGTCGGAGATTCGCGCGGCTCGACTCCCGGCGCGATCGAGCCGAATACCGCCTCGATTCGGTCGAACGCCCGCGACGGCTCGACGTCGCCGACCACCACCAGCACCGCCCCGTCGGGCCGATAATGGCGGCGGTAGAAGGCGGTCAACTCGTCCACGCCGATCCGCTCCATCTCGTCCGGCCAGCCGAGGGTCGGATTCCGGTAGGGGTGGCGCAGGTAAGTCATCGCTGCATGAGAATCGTCGAGCCGACCGATCGGCGAGTCAAGGTCGCGCGCACGCTCCTCGGCGATCACCCGGCGCTCCAGTTCCACCTCACGCGGGTCGAACCGCGCCCCGGTCATCCAGTCGGCCTCGATCGCCAGCGCCAGCTCCCAGCGATCCGAGGGGAACGTGAACCAGTAGTGCGTCCGGTCCTCCGAGGTCTCGGCATTGCACGAACCGGCCGCCGACGCAACCAGGCGGTCGATCTGCCCCTTCGGATACCCCTCCGTCCCCTTGAAGAGCATGTGCTCGACGAAATGCGCCAGACCCGAGAGCCCAGGCGGCTCATCAAACGAACCGACCGGATAATTCAGGTCGACCACGACCATCGGCGTCCCTCGCCTGCGGAGGATCAGGACTTCCAGACCATTCGAAAGCCGGCGCTCCCGCACCGGCAAGTCGGCCTCTGGGCCCTGCGAAAGCCCGGGCTTCGATGGGCGTGTCATGGGGTCCCCTCGATGGAGATCGGAGACGGCGGGCCGATCGGGCCGCAACCCTCCGGCTGGGCGAGAGCCCGGTTGACATTATATCACGGCAGATCCTCCTACGAACGTCCACCCCCAGTCAGCCAATCGTCCCGTCTTTTCTCCCTCGAATCCATCCCTTCTCCCAAACTTCAACCTGGTGTACGTTGGTCAATTTTCGGAGGTTGATCTTGACCCGGCTCCGGGAAGGCGGAGAATGGTTTCCGACCCGAGGCGGCCCGCGCAGGTGGGGGTCCGGGTGAGCCGGGGGGGACCCGTGCAATGGGGGCTTGCGAACCTGGTCAGGGCGGGAACGCAGCAGCCATAAGCATCACTCTCATGTGCGCGGGAGAACCTCCCCGGCTCACCCAGGCCCCCGCCCAGGGCGCCCGGGGATCGATTCCCGATCCCCTGCCGGGTCCCTGGAATCCCCCTCTTTCGGCACGATGGATCGCGCCTAAGTGCCCTCACGCCGCGGCTCGAACCAGGGTCCGAGTCCGATGGATCCCCAGGGCCTGGCCATCCTCGACGAGGTTCCGATGCGCCGAGAGGGTGAGCCTTACACCGTCGTCGCTCGACGATACCGACCTCAAAAGTTCGACGACGTCGTCGGCCAGGACCACATCGTTCAGGCCCTCCGCAATGCCATCCGGATGCAACGGATCGCGCAGGCTTACCTTTTTTGCGGGACCCGGGGCGTCGGCAAGACAACGATGGCCCGAATCTTCGCCAAGTGCCTCAATTGCGTGAAGGGCCCGACCGACCAGCCTTGCCAGGTCTGTGATATCTGCGAGGCGATCACTGCCGGTCAGGATGTGGACGTCATCGAGATCGACGGAGCGAGCAACAACGGCGTCGAGCAGGTCCGCGAGCTTCGGCAGAACGCGGGCCTCCGGCCGAGTCGGGCCCGGTTCAAGGTATACTACATCGACGAGGTCCACATGCTCTCCACCGGGGCCTTCAACGCGCTGTTGAAGACCCTGGAGGAGCCGCCGCCGCACGTCAAGTTTCTCTTCGCGACCACCGAGGCAAACAAGATCCCCGATACCGTTCTCTCGCGATGCCAGCGATACGACCTGGCCGGGATCCCCCCCCAATTGATCGCGAAGACGCTGGGCGAGATTTGCGAGCAAGAAAAGGTGGCCGCCGACACGGACGCCTTGCAGGTCGTGGCGCGTCGGGCGGCCGGTTCACTCCGCGACGCCGAGTCGCTCCTCGATCGACTGCTGGCCTCCGGCAGCCCCCGACTTACCGTCGAGGTCGTGCAGGCCGCTCTCGGAACGGCCAGCGACGATCGCCTGCTCTCGATACTTGAAGCCCTCGCCGATCGCGACGCCGCCTCCGCTCTCAAACTCCTCAACGAGGCCGCCGAGCAGGGCGTCCAGCCAACGGAGATCCTCGGCGGTCTCCTCGATTTCCTCCGAGACGCGATGGTCCTTGCCCTCGGCGCCGATTCCATCCTGCTCGCGGTGACGCCCCGCCAGAAACCCCGGCTTCAGAAACTCATCGAGCGCCTCCCCATCGACGCCATCCTCGCCGCCCTCCAGATCGTCGATCAGCATCGGACCCGGCTCCGTGGAAGTCTGCACGGCCGACTGCTCGTCGAGATGGCTCTCGTGCGCCTGGCAAGGCTCGAGGACTTCGAATCTCTGGATTCGATCCTCCATCGGCTGGCCTCGATCGAGGACGGTGCGCCGGTCCCACGCCGTCAGGACGCCGACCCCGCAAAAAAAAAAGGCAGTCGAGCTGAAATGGACAGCGAAAGATCGCTGACCCGCTCGACCGCCGGAGAAAGATCGCCCTCGCCTTCCCAGAATCCTTCCGGTTCTCCGGCTGTTGAGGGTCCGCGCGACGGTGCCGGAGCGGGACCAGGAACCAGGGGGCCAGCAGGCCTGAGCGTGGACCCGACGACCGCCGAGTCCGACCATCACCCGGCGGGAGAATTCGACCTGGAGGCGATCCGGAAACACTGGCCGCAGGCCGTCGCCAGGCTCCCGCTCAAGTTCCACTGGCGGATCTCGCAGATTGAGCCGGTGGAACTGGCCGGGCCGGACCTCCTGTTCGTCAGCCCACGCCCCGGTTACACTGGAGATGAGTCGGTCTTCTCGGCAGAGACCTCCGAGGCGCTCGCCGGCGTCTTGAAGCGCTGGATGCGACGGCCGATCCAGGTCCGATTCCGGGCCTCTGGTTCCGGAGAGACCTCGGCGCAACACGTCGAGAACGAGCCGCGACGAGCCGATGCGATCGCATCGGATCCCCTGGTGCAGAAAGTGATCGAGCTTTTCGAGGCCCGGCCGGTCCAGGTGGATTACGAAGGACCAGAAGACCCGGCCTCGGCCTGACCACCCCCCGATTCTCGTCGGACCGAAGGGTAAGTGGGTGGGTGGACGATTTCGATTACCCGCGGAGGAGAGCCGGTCGTGTTCAACAAACTCGGGATGCTCGGGGACTTGATGGGGAATGCCGGCAAGCTTCGCGAGGTCTTCGACAGGGCGGTCGAGTCGCTCGGTCGGGTCGAGGTCGAGGGCGAGGCTGGTGGCGGTTCGGTGAAGGCCATCGTCAACGGCCGGATGGAGGTCGTCTCGGTTCGGATCGATCCGGCGCTGCTCGGCGGAGACGTCGAGTTGCTGGAAGAAATGGTGGCCGCGGCGGTGAATGCGGGGATGGTCAAGGCGCGCGAGTCGGCGGCCAAGTCACTCTCGGGGATGGCGGGCGGGCTACCGATGGGGTTTTTCCCCGGTTTCGGCGGACCTGGTGCCCCGCCGACCGACGCAGGAGGCCGTTGACGATGGCCGCCGTCGGCTACAGTGCCGTCGTTGACCGGCTGATGGCCGCGCTCGGTCGGCTCCCGGGCATCGGCGCCCGGTCCTCGGAGCGATTGGCCCACCACCTGCTGAAGTGCCCGCCCGAGGAGGCGATCGAGCTTGCGGAGGCGATCCGATCGGCTCGCGACCGGATTCGCCACTGCCAGGTCTGCTTCCATTTGACGGAGGCCGATGAGCCGCTCTGCTCCATCTGCCGCGACCCGCGCAGGGACCAGTCCACGGTCTGCGTCGTCGAGCAGTCGCGCGACCTGATCGCCATGGAAAAGGCCGCGACCTTCCAGGGGGTCTACCATGTCCTCCTTGGTCGACTCGCCCCGCTCTCCGGGATCGGGCCCGACCAGTTGACCATCGATGCCCTCGCGAATCGGGTACGGTCGGGCACGATTCGTGAGTTGATCATGGCGACCAATCCCAACCTCGAAGGCGATGGAACCGCCCTTCTGGTCGCGAAACGCCTCGGAGGTTCCGAGGTCAAGATCACCCGGCTCGCCCGCGGCCTGGCGACCGGCAGTACCCTCGAGTTCGCCAACCGCGACATGCTGGCCGACGCCTTCTCCGGCCGACACCCCCTCTGACCGCTCGATCCCGATATCCTCCCACCCATCCCGGCTCCGAAGGCCCACTCCACCGCGCTCGGTTGATCTTCGGCATCATCTCCACGGTTCGGACTTGGGATCTGAGGAGGATCGTGGCATAATAGTTGCTGGAGAACGAGGGTGAAAACTGAGGCGAACCGGGTATCGTCGATGCCCTCGCGGCTCTCCCCTCCTCGAGCTTCCTGGCTCGTCCTGGAACGGAACAGAGGATAATGCGGCTCGATACCTCCCAGCAGATGCGGACCGAGATGCGCCTCAGAATGGCGCCTCGGATGATTCAGTCCATGGAGATCCTGCAATTACCGATCATGGCGTTGCAGGAGCGGATTGAGCAGGAGTTGAGCGAGAATCCCGTCCTCGAGCTAAGAGAGTCCGGGCCCGCGGAAGCCGAGGGCGAGGAGTCCCCGCCGGAGCCCGTCCAGGCGGAGGCCGACGGAGAGCCGAATGAGTTCGATAGCCTGATTAACCTCGACGAGAACTGGAGCGAGATCTACGACGAAGGGCCTCGTCGGAGCCGGGCCGCACTCGTTGAGGACTCGGATCGCAAGCAGGATGCGATGCAAAATATGGCGTCGCGACCGCGATCGTTCCACGACGATCTGATCGATCAGCTTAGCTTCTTCGATTGTGATTCGAAAGTGCGGGCCCTCGCCGAGTACATCATTTACAATCTGGATGACCGGGGTTATTTTCGGCTCCCGCTTCAGGATGTCGTCCGGGACCTCAACGGCTCGGTGACCCTGGAAGACGCCGAGGAGGCGCTCCACCTGGTCCAGCGGCTCGACCCTCCCGGCGTCGGGGCTCGCGACCTCCGCGAATGCCTGCTCCTCCAGCTCACTCCCGATATGCCCTGCTACGACGTGCTTCACACGCTGATCTCGCAGCATCTCGACGACCTCGAACATAATCGCCTGCCGTCGATCGAAAAGAAGACGGGCATCCCCATCGAGAAGATCAAGGAAGCGATCGAGCATCTCCGGCGCCTGAATTTCCGCCCGGGAGCCTCGTTCGTCACGGACAATGCGCAGTATGTCATCCCGGATCTCGCCGTGGAGCACGACGATCACGGCGGCTACGAGGTCCGGCTGGTCGACGAAAACACGCCGCTGCTCTCCATCTCCCGGTCGTACCAGAAGATGCTCCGAAACAAGCAGACGGATCCCAAGACCCGCGAGTACATTCAGAAGCGCATCCAGTCGGCTCGCTGGCTGATCGAGTCCATCGAGCAGCGGCGGAACACCCTGCTGAAGGTCGCCCGGGCGATCATCGACCACCAGAAGGAGTTCCTCGACAAGGGGCCCGAATGGATCGAACCGCTCAAGATGCAGCAGATCGCCGACCGAGTCGGCGTCCACGTGACCACCGTCAGCCGGGCCGTCGACGATAAATGGGTGCAGACCCCTCGGGGAATCTTTCCCCTGAAGCGATTCTTCGGCGGCGGTACGACCACCGCCGACGGCGAGGAAATCGCCTGGGACACCATCAAGCAGAAACTCCTGGAGATCATCGCCAGGGAAGACAAACAGAACCCCATGTCCGACGAGGAGATCGTCGAGGAGATGGGCCGGCAAGGGCTCAAGGTCGCACGTCGGACCGTGACCAAATACCGCCAGAACCTGCTGATCCCATCGAGCCGCCAGCGTCGGCAGTTCTAGGGGTCTTCGGGCAAGGCCCCCCGTCGCGCCCCGGCCTCGGCGGCGCGACGTTCTCGGAGGCTCATTGCCCGCCCCATACCACGTTCGGATCTTTGGCCGATCCGGGTGGTCCCGGCTAAAGTTGAAGCCGAAACTGAGGCCGACCCAGGCTCAGGCAGTGGCCGTGCTGGCACGCGCTGTCGGATTTGCGGCCGGCGGCGAGAGCACCGGCGCGGCACGCAACTCGCCCACCGGCTCCTTGTCGATCTCGATGATCGGCTTGGCGCCGATGAGCCGGCTCATGGCCACGTCGTAGCCGAGAAACCGGATCACTTCCAGGATCGCGGCCACCTCCGTGGCCCCAATCTTCTGCGTCAGATTCAGAACCTTGCGCTCGTCGGGCGACATCAGGTCACCCGACTGGTTGGCGTCCATATCGAGCGAGTCGTCGGCCAGGAAGTCGAGCGAGACATTCACGGCCCTGGCGAGCCGGAACGCATTGTCGAGACCCGGTCGGGATTTTCCCTGGAGGATCCGGGAAATTTCCGAATCGCTCACCTGCGAGAGCTTTGCCAGCTTCTGCCCATTCAGGCTATGGCGGGCCATCAGGATCTGGAGTTTTTCTTTGAGTCTCATGTTGCAACCATACGACAGATTCCCGATTCAGGGAATCGTCGCCCCAGGAATCCCGAAAGAATTTCCCAAGATCGTCGGTTCGTCACCGCGTACGCAGGTAGGCCCCGACCGTGAGAGGACCGCTCGGGACGCGCCATTGCAGCCTCATGCCGATAATCATAATGGATCAATGGCAAAGTTCAATTCAAAAATCTGCAAAAGACGCAAGTCGGTGTGCGGTCCTGCGATCTCGAAGGAGTGACGAGCCCGGGAATTCCTGGCAGAGCCGGGTCACGAGGAGCGTCGGACGACGTACTGGGCGAGGATTCGGAGGAGGGAGCGGGCGTCGGAGTCTGGAAGGACGTCGAGCGCGTCGAGGGCTTGCTTCACGTGGAGCTTGGCCCGCTGCCAGGCGCGGTCAATGGCGCCGGTGCGTTCAAGGTGGGGGCGGATCAGTCGGCGGTGATCGGCGTGCGCCTCGTCGAGCAGGCGTCGGATCTCGGCGGCAACGTCGGGCTCGACCATCCGGAGCAGGTAGATCATCGGCAGGGTCAGCTTCTGCTTTTCGAGGTCGGTGCCCAGGCTCTTGCCCGTCACCCGCTCCTCGCCCCAGATATCGAGGACGTCATCGGCGATCTGAAAGGCGATTCCGAGCTCGCGACCGTAACGGTCCATCGCGGCGACGGTCTCCTCCGACGCCCCGGCGTACGAGGCGCCGAGCCGGCAGCTCACCGCGGTCAGCTCCGCCGTCTTCCCCTCAATGATCGCAAAATAGGAAGCCTCGTCGAGGTCCAGATTCCCCCGGTGGTGAACCTGCTGCATCTCGCCCTCGCAGACCCGGTTCGTCGCCTCCCCGATCCATCGGCAGGCGAGGGTGGAGTCGAGCGAGGCCGCCAGGTGAAAGGCATGCGTGAACAGATAATCCCCCAGCAGCACGGCCGTCTCGTTCCCCCATTCGGCATTCACCGTCGCGGCGTGCCGGCGCACCATCGCCTCGTCGAGAATGTCGTCGTGAACGAGTGTTGCTGTGTGGATCATCTCCACGACCGCCGCGAGGACACGGTGCGACGGCGTCACCGAACCGCAGGCTTTCGCCGTCAGCAGCACCAGCGCCGGCCGCAACCGTTTCCCCTGGAAATCGGCGCAGTGGTCCACAAGATGTTGCACAAAGGGGAAGCGGCTCGACAGCTCATCCTGACAAATGCGCTCGGCGTCGGCCAGTTCGGTAGCGATCGGGGCATACAGGTCGCCCAGCGCCAGCGTGGGCCGACCCTGGCCCTCGTCCGTTTTGATCCGCGTGCCCGTCGCCATCCCAGACCCCCCGTTCAGCTCGCCTCGGGTGCCGGAATCTCGGCGGCGGACCTCCGATAGGTTCCGCGACGCCCCCCGGTCTTCTCCTCGAGTCGAACTTCCTCAATGACCATTTCGCGGTCGACCGCCTTGCACATATCGTAGACGGTCAGGCAGGCCGTCGTTACGGCGACCAGAGCCTCCATCTCCACACCCGTCCGGCCGACCGTCTTCACCACGGCCTCCACGCGGACGCGATCCGGTTCCTCGGCCCGAAGCGACAACTCGACGCCATCCAGTCCCAGCGGGTGGCAAAGCGGGATCAACTCTCCCGTCCGCTTCGCCGCCATGATCCCCGCAAGTCGCGAGACTTCCAGGACATCCCCTTTCGCGAGCCCTCGATCCCGCAATAGCGCCAGCGTCGTCGGATTCATCCGAACCGATCCGCTCGCCCTCGCCGTCCGGAGCGTCGCCTCCTTTTCGGAGACATCCACCATCCGGCTGGCCCCGGTTTCGTCAAAATGCGAGAGCTTGCCCATCCACATCCACTCCGTCCGCCAGCGCGAGGGCCGAGGAGACCTCGCACCGGGGATTTCGTTCAATTCCTTCTGAACGTATTCTACGAATCGTCCGCCGAGAGGCTAGAGGGAAGCGGATGAATCGTCCGGGGCCGCGGCCGGATCGGGGAGGGGGGGCTTGTCCCTGGACCGCTCCTTCAGAGAGCCGGTTCCGACGAATTCCTGGGAAAATACCAGAGTTCGGCCAGGACGACGCCCTGGAGGCGTCGGGTCGCGACGAGCCGGCCGCCATCCGCCTTGAGTCGTTCGGTCCAGCCGGGGGGCCAGTACGCCGACCGTCGCGAGAGGACGACCCAGGTTGCGGTCGATGCACCCTCCTGGTCCTTGAGGATCACGCCGCGTCGGGCGAGTCCTCGGTGGAAGCCCGTGGTCAGCGTCCCCTGGCCGGGATAGAGCGTCGGGACGAGTGCGGCGGTGGCGTCGGGCTCGGCCCGGGCGGCCAGATCGTCGAGAAGGATGCGATCGACGGCGTCGCCCCAGTACGTGACTTCCAGTCCGAGTCGATCCGCGCCGGGGAGCCAGGCGACCAGGCCGTTGTAGTAGCTCAGACCGAACGGGAACGTCAGTACCACGGCGAGGAGCTGGGCCGCCAGCACGGCGAACAGACCGATCCGGGCCGGGCGGCTCGTCGTCGGGCGATCGAAGAGCCCGCCGAATCCGAAACCGATCAGCATGGCCCAGGCCGGGAAGACGAGCAGAAAGAGCCGCTCGCCGTCATAGACCGGAACCCGACTGCTGAAAAGCACCAGGAAAAACGCGATCGAGCCGGCGAGGAGCATCGGGAGCGGATCGCGACTCCGAAGCCTCCAGCCGCGGACCAGTCCAAAGAGGCCGAAGGCGTGCAGCCCGATCGGGACGGTCGTGACGAAGTAGAACCAGGGATAGTGCCAGGGAACATCGCGATCCGCGTAGACCCGGCCAAAGTACTGGACGAGAATCGTCGACCGTTCAACACCCGTACCCCAGTAAGCCAGCAGCCTCGACCAGGGGTGATACCAGAGCCACGGCCATCCGGCCCAGAACAGAAGGCATCCAACCAGGCTCCAGGCGGCCAGCGCGGGGATCGCTCGCCGAATCGGCAGGCGGACGAGGGCCAGGATCGCGAGGATCGGGAGCAGGAACCACGCATGAATCTTGGTCAGCAGGGCCAGTGCCCAGGCGAGACCCGCTCCCGACATCGCGGCAACCGGCCTCGACGAGCGCAGGGCTCGTTCTCCGACGAGCAGGGCGGCCGTCCAGGTGAAGGCCAGAAAGGTATCCAGCGCACCGAAGTGCGCGTGCGCAAAGACCCTCGGCATGGCGACCAGGGCGAGGGCGGCCGAGAGTCCGGCGGCTTTCCCCCATCGTCCGATCGCCACGAAGGCGATCAGCCCCGTCAACGCTCCGAAGGTGAGCGCAGGAGCGATCCGCCCGGCGAGGACGTACGAATTGGTCGGGTCGGGCCCCTTCCAGACCGTTTCGAACGGTTGGCCGAGCACCGAGGCGATCCCGAGCAGCCACCGACCGAGCGGCGGATGTTCGGCGTTGTCGCGGTAGACCTGATCGACGACCTCGGGGGTCAGAAACCGCCATCCCTTCTCGAAGAGGGTGCGGACGTACTTCCGGCCGGGCCGGACGTCCAGCGGTTCATCGACGGTGAGGCCAGGGCCGTCGAGTGTCAAGAGGACCGCCAGTGCCGCGATTGTTCCCGTGGCGATCGCCCATCGAAGCCGACGATAACGGGAGACGATCCCGGGGACCTCGGCTCGGCCCCGATCCACACTCGTTCCCGATAACACTCGTCGCCTCCCGTCGGTGGCCTCAGGCGCCCGAAAATGAGCGGCCCGCTCCTCCGAGATCATAAAAGGGAGATCGTCGAACGTCGAGCCGGCTCGGGGGCCGATCGATCGAGAGAGAGTGGGGCTGGATCACGATCCGACGTTCTGATAGCATCGAATGGATGGCAGGGGCGTGCGCCGGGAATGGCGTCCGGACGATTCCCCGGCCCAGGGAGGTCGATGCGTCGCGATGACCGAGCCGAGCGTGAATCTGCGCAACCCCGCCCTCGCGGCGTTGCTGGCCTGGTTGATTCCAGGGGCGGGCCACATTTATCAGGGGCGGATCGGCAAGGGGATCCTCTACGCGATCTGCATTCTGGGGCTGTTTTTCATCGGCCTGATCATGGGTGAGGGGAAGATCGTTTACTGGCGATGGGTCAACCCGCTCCAGAACCCTGAGAAGTTCCCGCTTTATTACCTCGGCCAGTTCTTCGTCGGCCTCCCCTCGCTTCCCGCGCTGATCCAGAGTCTTCTGGAGCGATACGGGCATGCCCCCATCCTCGGGGGATTCATGGCCGAGCCCTCTCAGAACGCGCTCAACGCCCTTCAGAATCGGCTCGGCAAGCTCGTGGAGATCGGATCGATTTATACCTGTGTCGCCGGTCTACTGAACATCCTGGCCATCTACGACGCCTTCGACGGCCCCGCCTACCAGGACGAGACGTCTCCTGAAGCTCCGGCGGTCCGGGCCAGTGCCGGAGGCATTCCGGCGGGAGGTTCGGCATGAATCCGTCGGCCTCGGTGGAAGTTTACTGGCTGATCCTGCCGCTGGTGATCGCGATTAGCCTGGTCTATTCGGCCTCGCGACACGAATCGTGGCGGCGGATCTGGTGGCATTCGGCCCGCCTCTGCGTCTGGATCATGGGCTTGCTGGTGATGGCCACCGCCATCCTGCTGGTCATCAACACGCAGGTCTGACCGAAGCCTCGCCTATCGATTCGCCCGATCCCCGCCGACCATCCGGACGGCCTTCGCCTCGATCTCCCCTCGCAAGGTCGGTCGGCTCGATCGGCGTCCAGGCCCTGAAAAGGCACGACGCGGCCCGAGGACCGCCGGACCACCACCTCGTCGATCCGGATCGCCTCGCCGAGTCCGAACCGAATCCGGCTCCCGTCCCCGATGCGCTGGGCGTGCTGCCGTCGATCGCCGGTTCGAGGAACGACCCCGGCGCCCTCTCCTTCGAGTTCGAGGATCGGGAATCGTCGCCCCGTGGTGTCCGAGCCTGTTAGAATGGGGACGTTGTTTGGACTCCGACTCGCGAGGAGAAGCCTGATGCGCCTGGCGTTGAGCGACGAGGGGCCGGGCCCGGTTGTGGTCCTGCTCCACGGTTTCCCGATCGGCCGGATGATGTGGAAGGATCAATTCTCGGCCATCGGCGCGATGTATCGGGTGATCGCGCCCGACCTGCTCGGGCACGGCGATTCGCCGGCTCCCGACGGCCAGTATTCGATCGACGGGATGGCCGACGACGTGATCGAGCTGCTCGACACCCTGGGGCTGGACGAGCCGGTGGTTGTCGGCGGCCTTTCGATGGGTGGATATGTGGCTCTCTCGATTATCGCCCGGTATCCGGAGCGGGTCCGGGCGCTGATGCTGATGGACACAAGAGCGACGGCCGACACGCCCGAGGCCGCAGCGAAGCGCGGCGAGCTCGCCGAGGTGGTGGCGAGGGCCGGGAATCCGGAGCCGGCGATCGAGGTGATGCTTCC
>DAIDJI010000036.1 GCA_027451455.1 Planctomycetales bacterium
TGAGCTCGAATACCGCGACGATTTCCGTGCAATCAGGTTCCTAGCTTCATTCATTCCGCGGGAGAATCGATCCAGCGGCAAAATCGACGATTTGCTAAACTCGGATCTCCGGTGAGGTCGGCTTTCTCGCGGCCGATCAGAGTGCGGATCAGCGTGGTTTTACCGGCGCCGTTGGGGCCGATCACGCCGACGCACTGGCCGCGGTCGATTGTCATGTTCAGGTCGGTGAAGAGTGGCCGGTCGAACGACTTGGAGAGCTTGCGGGCCTCGACGACGATATCGCCGGAGCGATCGACCTCGTCGAAGCCCATGTACGGTCCGACGACGTCGCGCATCGTGTCGACCCGCTCGCGCTGGAGCCGTTCGAGCTTTCGCTCGCGGTCGTGGGCCTGGGTCGCGCGCTGGCCTGCGCCGTATTTTCGGATGTAGGCCTTGAGCTTCTCGGCCTTTTCTTCCTGGCGCTCGGCCTGGCGCTCGAGGACCTTGGCCTTCTCGGAGCGGAGTTTCCAGTACTGGCTGTAGTTGCCCGGGTAGGCGGAGAGCCGTCCCTCGTGCAGCTCCCAGATTTTGGTGACGACCTTGTCGAGGAAGTATCGGTCGTGGCTGACGACCACCATCGCCACCGGCTGGCGCGAGAGGTAGCTTTCGAGCCATTCGGTGGTGGCGATGTCGAGGTGGTTTGAGGGCTCGTCGAGGAGCATCAGGTCGGGGCTCTGGAGGAGCAGCTTCGCGAGCATCATCCGGGATTGCTGGCCGCCGGAGAAGAGCGAGGCGTCGCGCTGGAACTCCGACTCGGCGAAGCCGAGGCCCGAGAGGACCTCCTCGACGCGGTGATCGATCGAGTAGGCGTCCTGGTGCTCGAGTTGCTCGTGGAGGGTGTCGTATCGGGCGGAGGCGCGGAGGCGGTCGGCCTCGTCGTCGGCCTCGGCCATTTCCTGAGCGGCCTCTTCCAGTTCGTGCTGGAGTTCGATCAGCGAGGCCAGGCCCGACTTGACGACGTCGATCATCGACGTGCCGGGCGCGAAATCCGGCTGCTGGCGGAGCAGGCCGATCCGGATACCTGGGCGGATGTAGAGGTCGCCGTAGTCGGGCTTGTCGAGGCTGGCCAGGAGTTTCATCAGCGTGGATTTGCCGGCCCCGTTGGGACCGACCAGCCCGATCCGTTCGCCGGCCCGGACCTCGAACGCCAGGTCCTGGAAGATCGGATCGCCACTGTATTGCCGGCCGAGGCCATTCGCCGAGATCAGGATCATGGAAGTCAGAAGTTCCCCGGGACGATGCAACGGGACCGGCCGGATGGCAGCGGGATGTTACCGGCTCGCCTGGGCCGTCGCCACGGCCCCGATCTGGGCTTGCAGCCGCCGCCAGAGCGGCTCCCACATCGCGAGGTGGGTCGGCTCGGATTGTCGTATATAGGAAGGTCGCTCGACTTCCCAGTAGTAGACCAGTCCATCAGCCTCCTCATGGGCTAACAGGCGGGGCAGGTTGTGGATATGGTCCGCCTCGATGGCACAACGATCGGCATCTCCCTCCCACGCAAGGGCCCGAATCCGGATCAGGCCCATGGTGAGGAGTTCCTGTAGGATCTCCTTGACGTCCGAGGGGTCGCTCATCGTGATCACCGTGGGGGAAGGTCCAGGATCGAATCACCGCGGGCGGTTATCGGGAAATCGCTCACGAGGACATCCACCACTCACCCCTCTTCCGCCGCCGCACGAACCGCATGATGACCGTCGATGATAACACCGTCCCGGGAGACCAGGATCGGGGTAGGCCGGGTTTGTCCCGAGCAAACCAGGAGGCGTTGGTGGTTCAGGCGGTGACGGACGAGGTCGTTACGGCTCGGCCGTAATCGCCCCGGATCGACGCCCGTCTGGACGCGGCCTGGAGGCTCCGTAATGGGATTCTCCCATTCGTCGACCGAGTCCATCCCGGCTCATCTCCGTCCCGATCGTTCTGCAAACCGGATTCATCATCCTCTAGCGTGCGCTACTTTCGCGACTTCGTCCATGCCGATCCTTCGACCTTCTTCGACCAGCATCCATTGCTTCCCGGTTGGAGCGTGCCTGGGGGATGGTGTTCATCGTGACAGGCTCATTCCTCCCCGCCCAGCGTTCGCTTCTTGCGGAGCATGTGATGATAGTGCTGGGCGAAGCGGTGGGCCTCGTCTCGGACGTATTGCAGGAGTCGGAGCGCAAACGACCGTCGCGAGAGCACGATCGGATCCGACCGGCCCGGCAGGTAGATCTCTTCCTCCTGTTTCGCCAGCGAGATCACCGTTGGCGGCGCGACCTTCAGCGCGTCGAAGGCGGCCATCGCCGAGGAGAGCTGTCCCTTGCCGCCGTCGATCAGCCAGATGTCCGGAAACGGCTCGTCGCGCTCCTGGAGGCTCTTGATTCGTCGCGTGACGACCTCGCGGATCGAGGCGAAGTCGTCGATCCCCGGGACGGTCTTGATCTGGTAGCGGCGGTAGCCCGGCTTGAACGGGAGGCCGTCGATGAACGTCACCAGCGAGCCGACCATCGCCGTACCGCCCAGGTGCGCGATGTCCACGCCGTCGATTGTACGGGGGATCGAGTCGAGCCCGAGGATCTTTTTGAGCCCCTTCAGGCCCCGGCGCGGGTCGACGTAAAAGACTTCCGGCTGGGCGTGGTCGGCCAGGTTGCCGCGGAGGTTCAGCGTCTGGAGTGCCTTGATCTCGTCGCGGAGCCGCGCGGCCTTCTCGAATTGCAGATCCTTGCTCGCCCGACGCATCTCGTCTTCCATCTCGCGGAAGAGCTCGTCTTTTTTGCCGTCGAGGAAGAGCATCAGGCGGCGGATGTCGGCCCGGTAGGTCTCGCGGTCGATCCGGAGGTTGCAGGGCGCTGTACACTGGTTGATCGCGTGCAAAAGGCAGGGCCGGAACCATCGCCAGCGCGGGTCGTCTTCCTGGATGTCGAGCGAGCAGGTGCGGAACTTGAAGATCTTCTCCAGGACGTTGAGAGCCCCGCGGAGGCTCCTCGCTCTGGGGAACGGTCCATACAGCTTGACCCCGCGGTCGAGCGGCTCGCGGGTGAAGTTGACACGGGGGAAGTCGTCGCCGGTGGTGATCTGGAGGTAGGGGAAGCTCTTGTCGTCCTTGAGGTCGCGGTTGTACTTCGGCTGGATGTCCTTGATGAGGCGTGCTTCCATCAGCAGGGCGTCGACCTCGTTGTCGGCCGGGAGGAAGTCGATGTCGGCGACCTCGTCGATCCAGCCGCAGATCCGGCGGTCCTCCGCGGCGCCCTTGTGGAAGTACGAGCCGGCGCGGGCGCGGAGGTTTTTGGCCTTGCCGATGTAGATCACCCGGCCCTGGGCGTCCTTCATCAGGTAGAGGCCGGCGGTGCTGGGGAACTGCTTGACCTTCTCGGCCGGCGGAGTGGTGGCTGCGGAGGTGACATCGGCCATGCGGATCCTCTCCCGTCCCTGGGTCGCCCGCAGTTGCGAGTGGCGCGGCTCGGCGGGAGCCTCGCCCTCCCAATGGTTCGGACACTGGAGGCGAGTCTGCGTATCGGGCGACCATCCTTCATCGTATTTTTCGATCCAGCCGGAGGTTTGGTCAAGTGCGCTCGCCCGGTTGGGCAGGGGCCCACGATCCTCGCTCGACCCTTTTGCGTCCGCGAAGCGGACCAGCATCGGTTCGCCCACGAAATGGGGACAGGCACCTGTGCTGCGCTTCGGAGCCAGTCCCCGTTTCCCAGGCGATCCGAGAAGGAAACGGTTCTGCCCGGTTGGGGCGGCGGGCGGCGGTGTCGGTTACTGGACGGATCGGTTAGAATGAGCATGGGCCGCTCAGAGCCGGGGAGAGCGGCCGGAGCGAGGAACAACCCGAGATGAAGATCGTGGTCCTGGATGGGCGGCCGATGGGCGTCGGGCGAGCGCCCTGGGCCGGGCTGGAACGGCT
Source organism: Planctomycetales bacterium (assembly GCA_027451455.1). Classification (GTDB taxonomy): domain Bacteria; phylum Planctomycetota; class Planctomycetia; order Isosphaerales; family Isosphaeraceae; genus JAKAUH01. The sequence continues at coordinate 3,923 of DAIDJI010000036.1, forward strand.
CGGCGAGGTCGAGGTCTACGACTACACCCCGCGCGATCAGGTCGCCGCCCGCGCGGAGGGTGCGACGGTTCTGGTCACGAACAAGACCCCGATCCGGGCCGATGTCCTCGACGCCCTGCCAGCGCTCCGATTCATCGCCCTGACCGCGACCGGCTACGACTGCGTCGATGTCGAGGCCGCCAGGCGCAGGGGAATCCCGGTTGCGAACGTGCCCGAGTACGGCACCGAGTCGGTGGCTCAGTATGTTTTCGCCCTGCTCCTGGAACTCTGCCATCACGTCGCGGCCCACGACGCCGCCGTGCGCGCGGGCGAGTGGTCGGCTCAGCCGGATTTTTCGATCCGCAAGACAAGGCTGGTCGAACTGGCAGGGAAGACGATGGGGATTGTCGGCTACGGGCGGATTGGCCGGCGCGTGGGCGAACTGGCCCTCGCCTTTGGGATGAAGGTGATCGCGCACGCCTCCCGACCCTGGGCCGAGGGCGATCGGCCGGCCCGGTGGTCCGCTCTGGACGAGCTTTTTGCCGAGGCCGATGTCGTGAGCCTGCACTGCCCGATGGGTCCGAAAACCACCGGGCTGGTCGACCGCCACCGACTGACGCGGATGAAGCCGTCGGCGTTTTTGATCAACACCGCGAGAGGCGCGCTGGTCGTCGAGGCCGACCTTGCCGGGGCGCTCGCCGAAGGTCGATTGGCCGGCGCGGCCGTCGACGTGACCTCGGTCGAGCCGGTCCGGCCGGAGAACCCACTGCTCTCAGCGCCCAATTGCCTGATCACGCCGCACATCGCCTGGGCGACCGACGAGGCCCGCCGCCGGTTGATGGAGGCGACCCTCGCGAATATCGAGGCGTTTGTCGAGGGGCGGCCGGTGAACGTGGTGAACGGAATCGGGCTCAATGCCGTAACCACGAAAAACACGGAGGACACGAAAGAAGAATCTCAGAGAATCGGATGATTTTCTTCTTTTGTGGTGATCCGTGTTTTGCGTGGTGAGTGGAATTGGGGAAAATGCCGTAACCACGAAAAACACGGAGGTCACGAAAAGAAGAATCTCAGAGCATCGAGAAATTTTCTTCTTTTGTGCTGATCTGTGTTTTTCGTGGTGAATGGAATCGGGGAAAATGCCGTAACCACGAAAAACACGGAGGTCGCGAAAAGAAGAATCTCAGGGCAGCGAGAAATTTTCTTCTTTTGTGGTGATCCGTGTTCTTCGTGGTTGAGTGGATTCGGACTTTCCGGCGATCAGTCGGCTTCGCGGATCAGGGTCACGGTCTGGAACCGGCTGGGGATCTTCGTGGCGTGGGGGTCGTTGTCGAAGGTGATGAGCAGCTTCGCGGCGATTCGCTTCCCAGCCTTTTCGACGCCGAGGACGGTCAGGCCCTCGGCCTTCATCGCGACCTCGAAGACACCGATCTTTCGGGCGCGGATCGGCTCCTCATCGGCGACGAACCAGAGGGTGTTGCCGTGGAAGGCGTTGTTGTCGTCCTCGCTGGCGGTGATGATCAGGGAGCCGGCGAGGGTGGGGTCGTATTCCAGAGCCGTCAGCTCGCAGGTGACGCCCTCGCGCTGGCCGGCGTCGAAGGAGAAGGCCGGCTTGAGGTCGAGTTCGGCGCCGGGCGCGGCGGAGGTGACCTCGGCGGCGAAGACGCGGACCTTGTCGTGTGGGGCGCGAAGGCCAATCAGGAGCTCGCGGCGAGGACGGCCGTCGACGGTCTTCGAGTCGCGGAGGGCCAGGCCCTCGATCTTCCGCTTGGCGATCGCCTTGTCGTCCAGGCCGTCGGCCTTGAGAGCCGTGACGAGAGAACGGGCGATGTCCCACCGGACGATCGAGGCGTCGTCGATGGCGGGCTGGTCACTCTCGGCGAGGCGGAAGCGGATCAGGACGCTCTTGCTGGCACGCTCCTCGTCGGTCTTGCCGACGTGGGCGCCGATGAGGTAGTAGTTCCCCTCGGGGTCGCGGGCCATGCCCTCCCACTTCGGGCCGCCGAGCTTTGAGGCGGCCGGGAAATGCGGCGAGGTGATCGGTGCGCCGAGGATGCGGCCGGTCGCGGCGTCGACCACGTAGAGGGCCGGGTGCTTGTCGTGGGCGACCAGGAGGCGATGGCCGTCGCCGATCGGCTGGACGCCCGAGGCCTCGAGCAGGAGGTCGAACTGTCCCGAGGCGTCAAGCATCGGGGCGGGGAGCGAGGCGGCCTCGAGCCGGAGGTCGTCGGCCCGGGCGGCGGCCGGAGCGGCGATCGCGGCGGCGAGGGCCGCGAGGCGGAACAGAAGGGTCGAGCGCGCGGGCATGGCGAGGTCTTCCTGGTGGCGGGTCGGGGTCACTTGATCTCGAAATTGTGTTCGGAGTGCTCGGCATCGACGTCGGCGGTGAGGCCCGAGCCGGCCGGGCTGGCGAGCTTCTTGGCGATCGCGTCGCGCGGGCTCTTGATTCCGGTGTCCTGGAGCGTGACGCGGTGGTGTCCGGCGACGACGCCATCACCCTCTTTCTCGGTGGTGAGGGCGTAGGTGCCGTCGGCCTTGAGGGTGGCGAAGGCGGGCCGGCCGAAGCCGTCGTCGGGGGTGAACCGGATTCGCCCCTTGGCGAGGGGCTGGCCCTTGTAGGTCACCTTCCCCTTGACGGGGACCAGGGTGGCCGGCGCTCCGCTGCCCCCCATGGCTCCGCAGCCGACGAGGGTGGCGGCCGTCATGGCGGCGAGCAACGTTCGGAGTGTGGTTTGCGGTTGGATCTGCATGAAAGGCGACTCCTGGCGCGACGTCGGGCCGCCCGTCCGGCGTGGGAGCCGGGCGGGCGGCGACATCGTGGCCTTTGCGTCTCTTCGAGTCAGGGCCTCGGACCGATCAATAGGAGTCGGAGCTGATGACCTCGCCGCCGGCGATGGTGCCGAGGGCGTACCAGGTGATCGGGCTGACCGAGTTCTTGATGAAGTGGACCGAGCCGTCCACGAAGACGGCGTTGACGCCGCCGGCGTGCTGGCTGCTGGCGTTGAGCGCCATGTAGGTCGGTCCGCCGTCGTTCTCGTCGACCGAGTCCCAGTCCATGGGGACCATTCGGCCGGCGAGCGGCGAGCCGGTGTATCGGCTGAGGGCCAGCGGGTCGCCATTCGGCGTGATCGCGGTGGTGAAGCCCGAGTAGTAGACGCCGCCGTCGAAGGCCCGGGTGTGGCCGATCGGCCCGCCCGACTTGATCTTCGAGCTCGGCGTGCTGCACGAGGCGATCTGCGCCAGCAGGGCCTGGACCGAGGCCGGTCCCGGGGCGGGGATGTTCGTCGGCGACCAGCCGGACGGGCCCTGGGGCGTGCTGTAGCAGCTCCGCATCTGGGCGTGGCCGATCAGGCCCTCGGAGGCCGCGATCGTGTTGCTGGTTCCGTCGGTGACCATCGCGATCCGGCGCGTGTAATTGGGGCCGAACATCGATCGGTTCATCGGGCCGACGGGGTTGCTGCTCCCGTTCCAGTTGACCGACCAGACGTACCAGTCGCCGTTGCAGGTCCCGTAGCTGGTCGTCGAGGAGAACGTGCCGCCGAGCGAGTTGTCGTTGATGTGCGAGCCGGGGTCGCTCGGGCAGAACATGAACGCCAGCGGGGTCATCGAGACGGTCGTGTTTGGCGGATCATCGTAGGCCCAGTTGGCGAAGTTGATCGAATTGAACAGCGCCCCCTGCTCGACGAACGGGTAGGCGCGGGCGATCGGGCTCCAGGTCGAGGCGTAGATGAAGCTGCCTGCCGAGCCGCCGGGCATCGGGGTCAGGAATGAGGCCGGGGGGAAGCTGCCGTTGGCACTGTCGTAGTTCATGAACGCCAGGCCGAGCTGCTTCAGATTATTCGTGCATTGGGCGCGGCGGGCGGCCTCGCGCGCGGCCTGAACGGCGGGCAGGAGCAGGGCGATCAGAACCGCGATGATCGCAATCACCACTAGAAGCTCGATGAGTGTGAAGCCAGCACGGCGCCGGGACCGGCTAACGAGACCGAGTCGCATGAAAAAACCTCGTGACATTCATTGGAGAGAAACACCGAAGATCACATGATCGATCCGGTCACCTATATTAGAACCCTGGCCCGGTGCTTGTGGTGAAGGTTGCGCGAATCTTTGCGTAAGGTGTCGTGATCGCCGCGTGCAGGAAGGGTTTGGAGGGTCATCCGCGGCGATCCGGGGGGTTTGCTGTGCGGACGGGCTCAATAGGAGTCGGAGCTGATGACCTCGCCGCCGGCGATGGTGCCGAGGCCGCGCCAGGTCAGCGGGCTGACCGAGTTCTTGATGAAGTGGACCGAGCCATCGACGAAGACGGCGTTGGCGCCGCCGGGGTGGAAGCTGCTGGCGGCCAGAGACATGTAGGTTGGTCCGCCGTCGTTCTCGTCGACCGAGTCCCAGTCCATGGCGACGTTCTCGCCGGCATCGGACCGGCCTGTCGCCCGGCTGACGGTTGAGACATTCATGTTGGGGGGCATGGCGGTGGTCATTCCTGAGTAGTAGACGCCGCCGTTGTTCCACCGGGTATGGCCGATTGGCCCGCCCGCCTTCACCTTGCCCGTCTTGGCGCCGCTGCACGAGGAGATCAGGTAGGCCAGCGCCGCCGCCGAATTGGGCCCGGGGAGGGGGACGTTCGTCGGGGACCAGGTGCCGGTGGTGGGGTCGGAGGTCGGGGTGCCGGGGCTGAGGCAGCTTCGCATCTGGGGGTGGCCGATGTAGCCCTCAGCGGCCGCGATGGTGTTGCTCGTCCCGTCGGTGACCATGGCGAGCTTGCGCGAGTAGTTGGGGCCGAACATCGATCGGTTCATCGGGCCGATCGGGTTGTTGCTTCCGTTCCAGTTGACCGACCAGACGTACCAGTCGCCGTCGCAGGTTCCGTAGCTGGTCGTCGCGTCGCCGGTTCCGCCCATCGAGGCATCGTCGAAGCGGTCGCCGGGGTCGCTCGGGCAGACGAGGAACGAGATGGAGGTGTACTCGACCGTCGTGTTCGGCGGCTTGCTGCAATTCCAGCTCCAGTTGATCGAATTGTACAGCGGCGACTGCTCCATGTAGGCCATCGCCCGAGCCAGCGCGCTCCACGATGAGTTCATGTACCAGCTCCCCACCGAGCCGCCGGGCATCGGGAGCAGGACGGACGTCATCGGGTACGAACCGTTCGAGCTTTCGTAGTTGGCGAACGCCAGGCCGAGCTGCTTCAGGTTATTCGTGCACTGGGCCCGGCGGGCGGCCTCGCGCGCGGCCTGGACGGCGGGCAGGAGCAGGGCGATCAGAACCGCAATGATCGCGATCACCACCAGAAGCTCGATGAGCGTGAAGCCGGCGCGGTCGTGACGCCGGTGGGCAGCCATCAATGTCATGGAGGATTCCCTCGATTTGTTCGTGTTTCGCAGAGGGCTATTCGTTAATCACGCAATCGTAGTCGGCGCATGTTATCGACTCGGAAACTTTTCGTGGTGAAGGGATCGGGTATGTGAAAAGAAGATGTTGTGAGCGAAATGGATATTTCGATTTACTTAATGGATTTCGAGGGGAAATTCGGAGTGTTCGGCGTCGACATTGGCGGAGAGGCCCGAGGCGGCTGGGCTGGCCAGCTTGGTGGCGAGGGCGTCGCGCGGGCTCTTGATTCCGGTCTCGGTGATGGTGATCCTGTGGTGGCCGGGGACGGCGCCGTCGCCGGGTTTGTAGGTGCCGAGGGTGAAGGTGCCGTCGGACTGGATCGGGCCGGTGGCGGGTCGGCCGTAGTCGTCGGGCTCGAAGGTGACGGTTCCCTTTGCGACCGGCTGGCCCTTGTACGTGACCTTTCCCTTCACGGGGACCAGTTCGGTTCGGACATCGGCACCGCTGCTCACCCGGGAACCGCAGCCGAGCGGGGCGAGGGCCAGCGTGAGGAGCAGGAACAGGGCGGTCGTGGAGAGGGCTCTCGGGGCGATGAGCATGGAGGGCTCCCGTGGTGGGGCGTCGCCGAACGAGGGGATGCGGGGCCCCTCGGGCGCGGTGGCCTGAACAATCGCAATCGATCGCGATCCCATCCCTGCGATCGATCCGACGATCCTACAGGCGTCCGGTGGGGGAATCGGCGTGGAAATGGAGAAGATTGCGTGAAAGGGCGGCCCTGGACTCGGAGGATGGGGTTCAGGGGGTGGTGGTGGCGAGGGCGGGGAGGTGGGCCGCGTCGTGCGAATGGGCGAGGCGGGACGAGGCGATTCGGAGGTCGATCCGGACTTCCCACCGGCCTCGCTCGTCGGCGCGGACGTGCCAGTGGGGGAGGATGGCGGAGGACTGGTAGACGCTCTCGATGCCGCCTTCGCTCCGGCTGACGGTCTGGATCGGGAAGCACCAGAGGCCGGCGGCCTGGGACCAGCCGAGTGAGACGACCAGGTCGAGCCACTCGTCGGTGAGGGAGAGGCCGGTGGTGTGGGGGCGGTCGAGGGTTGTGTCGAGGGTGCCGAGGCGGTTGCCGGAGGGGTCGGAATAGTAGCGGTCGGGGGCGTGGCCGGCCATTGCGGCGAGGTTGATCTCGACGGCGAAGTGCAGGCAGGCGTCGGGTGGGAGGTCTTCCAGCTCGTAGGTGACGGAGAGCGTCGGCGAGCCGGCGGCGGCCTCGATCGTCTTGCGAATCCGGATCGCGTGCCCGCCGGCGCGGCCGGGACGTTCCAGAACGGCGGCGACCCGTCCCGCTTCGCGGCGGAGGCGGGCGAGGTAGGCTCCGCCGACGAAGTCGCCCTGTTCGATCGATCGGCCGGCGATCAGATCTTCCGGCGAGGCGTCGATCGGGTAGAAGTGGTCGACCATCGCCTTGCGGGGGTGGTCGTCGTAGACGAGCAGGTTTTCCAGCCCGCTTTGTTTCATCGCGACCGAGCCCGAGCCGTCGGAGCCCCACTGATCGCCGATTTCGGAGCTGGAGCCGTTGCCCTCGGGCGATCGGGCGGCGGCGTCCCGGATGGCGGCGTGGTAGGGCTCGGGGCGGCGGTCGAGGGTCGCCAGAAGGTTGGTCAAGGCGGCTCGGGCGTCGAGTTCGTAGATCTGCCCGCCCTGCGCTGGTCGGACCAGGGCGATGAAGTGCTCGTTCTCGATCCGGATTTCCTGGCGGGCGTCGAGGTTCCAGTCGGCGGCCTCAATTGAGGCGCGGGGTCCGGATCTGGCCTCGGCCTCGTCGAGGGCGTTATCGGCGGCGATCAGGCTCCGGTAGATTGCGTTTCGGAGGTGCGGCAAGTACAGGCCGCCGAACGAGCCGTGCCAGTAGGGGCAATTGCACTGGCCCCGGTGCAGTTCCTGGCGGGCGGCCTCGAGGTAGTCGGGGTCGGCGGTGCCGGCGTCTTCCAGGGCGGCGAGGCGTCGGGCGACGGCGAGCATCCGCGTGTACATTTCATCGCATTCGGCGTATTTTGCCTTGAAGTTGCGCCAGGAGCCGCCGGGGCGGAAGAAGCGGGCGACCTCGCCGCCGTCGTCGATGGATTCGACTCTGCGCACGGCGCGTCGGTAGGCGGCCTCGGCCTCGGGGGCGAGGGCCCACTCGGTCATCTCCCGGTAAGAGCCGTCGGGCAGATAGACCTTGCCGTTGGGAAGGGTCGCGTCGACAGCGCGGGCCATGGTGGTGGTTTCGAGCCAGTCGCGGTTGCCGAGGAGCATCTCGCAGAATCGGTGCAGCCAGCCCCGGTTGTAGACGTGGTCGAACGTCTCGGGCCAGGAGCCGAACTTCTCGCCGTCGTCGGCAAAGACGACGGTGGCGCCGGGGCGGTGGTCGGCCAGTCTTCGGAGGAATTCATAGGTCTGGTGCGGCTCGCGAAACGGGATGTTGTAGCGGAGCGGCTCGGAGATCGGGAAGACCTTCAGGAGGCGGCCGTCGTCCTCGGTGAGGTAATAGCCGAGGGCGTCGTCGGCCGGGATGCCGGCGCGGAGGAACTGCGCGTCATCGAGCGCAGTGTATTCGATCCCCGCCTCGGCGATCGACGAGGCGAGGCCCTGCTCCCAGACCCGCTCGGCGACCCAGGCGCCCCGGACCTTCGCCCCAAGGTTCTCACCGATGTACCGCGAGAACGACCGGATCTGTGCGACGCGGTCGCGGTGGGGGATCATCGTCAAAATCGGCTCGTAAAATCCGCCGCCGAGGATCTCGACCCGGCCCGCGGCGACCATCCGACGAAGCCGATCGATGTACTCGGGCTTCCGGTCGACGAGCCACTCCAGGAGCGGCCCGGAGGTGTGCAGGACGAAGGGGATCTCCGGGTAGCCCTCGATCACGTCGAGGAACGGCCGGTAGGCGGTCCGATACGCCTCCTCAAACACCCCATCGAAGTTGCCGACCGGCTGGTGGTCGTGCAGCGCCAGGATCAACCGGACCTGAGACATCCCCTGGACCCTCACTCGCTCGTTCGTTCACGACCACGGATATTGACCGGAAGACAGGGAGGAACCACGAAAAACACGGAGGACACGAAAGAGAGACAGGTTCTGGAGGAGAATCCAGATTCCAGATGCCGGATTCCAGAGCCCAGATTCCCGATTCCCGATTTCCAATTCAAGATGGTAGATTCCAAATCTAGATGAAAGATTCCATGAATGGGATTGGGATTTCTTTCGTGCCCTTCGTGTTTTTCGTGGTTCCTCCTGATACCTGATACCTGATACCTGTTACCTCATTCTGACGACTTCAGTGGTGCTGGGATCATCGATTCAAGGGCTGGGTCTGGGTCTGCGGGTTGCGGGCGTGGGTCGGGCCGGGTTCGTGGTTGTGTGGGCCTGCGGTGACATCGGCGTCGCGGAGGAAACCGGCGGCGTCCTCGGGCGGGACCGGGTTGATGTAGAAGCCCGAGCCCCATTCGAAGCCGGCCACGCGGGTGAGCCTCGGGATGATCTCGATGTGCCAATGGTAATGCGGGAGGCCGGCGTGGTCAAACGGCGCCGTGTGCACGATGTAATTGTATGCCGGCGAATCGAGCGCCATCTCCAGCTTGCCCAGGACCTGATGGAGGACGTGGCCCAGGTCGTCGACGGCTGGCTTGGGGATCTCTTCGAAGTGGCTCGAGTGGGCCTTCGGGACGATCCAGGTCTCGAACGGGAACCGGCTGGCGAACGGGCAGAACACCGAGAAGTGCGGGGTATCCAGGACGATCCGCTTCTCGCCAGCGAGTTCTTGCTGGACAATGTCGCAGTAGATGCACCGCCCGCGATAATGGAAAAACTCCAGGGCGCCGGTCATTTCTTCCCAGACCGAGATGGGGACGATCGGCGTGACGATGAGCTGGCTGTGAGTATGCTCCAGGCTGGCGCCTCCGGCGGCACCGACGTTTTTGAAGAGCATCCCGTGGACGAGGCGATTGTCGCGCTTGAGGTCGTTGAGCCGGTCGCGATAGGCCCAGAGGACCTCCCGGATATTGTCCTCGCCGAGCGTCGCCATGCTCTTGTGGTGCCGCGGACTCTCGATGATGACCTCGTGGGCACCGATGCCGGCCATCATGTCATAGATGCCATCGCCGCGCTTCTGGAGACTTCCCTCGACCTTGAGCGCAGGGAAGCGGTTCGGGACGACACGGACCCGCCATCCTGGCCCGTTGGGCCGCGAGCCGAACTCACGATAGGCGAGGATTTCCGGCGGCGTTCGCTCCTCGCTCCCCTCGCAGAACGGGCAGCTTTCCGGCGTCTCGGCCACGGGCGGATCGGGCCGGAAGTCGTGCGGGCGCTTCGCTCGCTCGTGTGCGATGATAACCCACCGGCCGACGATGGGATCTTTTCTTAGCTCGGGCATGGCTCCGCTCCCGCTAACTGGGGGGCCTCGATTTCGGATGAAACCCCGAAATGCACGGAGAATCAAGAATCAGGAGGAACCACGAAAAACACGAAGGGCACGAAAGAAATCCCAATCCAAATTCATGGAATTTTTCATCTAGATTTGGAATCTACCATCTTGGACTGGAAATCGGGAATCGGGGCCCTGGAATCTGGAATCTGGATTCGCCTCCAGAACCCGTCTCCCTTTCGTGTTCTCCGTGTTTTTCGTGGTTGCGTCTTTGTCCGTCAGACCTGCCAGTGGATCTTCTCGAAGTCGTGTGAGGGGGTGGTCAGCTCGAGGACGCCCTCGCGGGGGGCGCGGTCGAGGCTCGACTCCTCGGAAAAGAGTTCGACGTAGAACCGGATCGGCTCGCCCGGAGTTCGGCTGAGCGGGCCGAAGGGGATGGCCATCTCGAGCACCGGGCCCGTGGCGATCTCCACGGTTTCGCCATTGATCGGCGGTGAGCCGGGGCGGTTCAGGTAGGCGGTCGGCCGGGGGGTCGCCGGACCGATCACCACGACCTCGGTCTCGACCGGGTCGACAAAGCCGATCCGGAGGCGGTCGACCTCGGCGAGCCGATGGCGGGCGGAGCCTCCTTCGGTGTCGAGCCGGATCAAGAGCCGATCGGCGTCGAAGCCGAACCAGACCGTTCGCAGCAGGCCCTTCGAGACGAGCGTCATCGTCCCGCGGTCGTTGCCGCAGGCGTATCGGGCGGCGTCGATCCATTCAAAGTAGGGAGCCCGGCCGTCGATCTTGACCCGGAGGAAGCTCAGTGGCTGGTCGTGCATCGGCGGGTGAGCGGCGCCCCGAGCGATCGGCTCGAAGAGGCTCCCGGGCGGGTCGGAACCGAGCAGCGCGTAGACGTTCCGCAGGTGCTTGCGGAAGAGGTGGTCGAAAAGGGCGTCCTGAGCGCTCGAATGGTCGTCACCGAACCACCAGAACCAGTCGGAGCCCTCGGCGATGTAGATTTCGTCCCAGGCTCGGGCGAGGGAGTCGGCGTCGTGGCGGCCGGTCGATTGCTCCTGGACGAGGAACTCGCGCGCGGCGTGGAGGGCGTCCCAGGCGCGGTTGTCCTCGGGGTGGCCGATCCAGATGGCGAAGTTGTGGCTGATCCAGCTTCCGGCGAAGAGGCGAGGGAGGGTCTCCGCCTCACGCGGGGGGTGTTCGTCGAGGAACTCATCGACGCGGACCGGCCGGACGGCGGGATCTCGGACCGCGTTCTGATAGAGGGACCGCAGGAAGGAGACGCCGCCGTCGGGGAAATACTCCCAGCAGTTTTCGCCGTCGAGGATCACCGGGACGAGGGCGGAGGGGTCGTGTCGGCAGGCGTCTCGGATCGCCCGGACCTTCCCCAGGAAGTCGCCCGCCGCGACGTGGCCGGGACTGCGCTGGTAGTGGAACCCGACCTGGTCGGACATGGAATGGTCGCGGAACAGGATCGCCAGTTCCGAGTCGCCCTCGCGGACCCGCCAGGGGCGATAGAGGCGATCGGGGTTGCGGACGTGGCCCCGGCTATCCCGGCCGACGAGGCCGTGAGTCGAGCAGCCAAGGATCTCCTCGTCGGTCGCGATCCATCGGAGGCCGTGACCGGCCAGGAGCGGGATGACCGCCTGGCAGACCGAGCCCTCGCTCGGCCACATCCCGACCGGCGCCCGGCCGAACCGTTCGATGTGGCTGGCGACGGCGCGCCGGACGTGCTCGGCGGCGTCCTCGGGGTATCCGCCGCGATAGGAAGGGAGCGCGACGTCGGGCATTGCCTCGCGCGCCAGGTTCTTGTCGAGCAGGAGCGGGAGGATCGGGTGGTAGAACGGGGTGGTCGTCAGCTCGACCTGGCCCCGGTCGGCCAGTTCGCGATGCAGGGGGATCACCCGGGCGAGCAGCTCGCGCTGCTTTGCCAGGAGCCAGAGCTTGTCGGACTCGCTGTAGTGCCGCCCCCTCTCGCGGAACTCGGCCAGCTCGGGATCCTTCTCGAAGACGATCGGGTGGATCCAGGCGAGGTTCGACCAGACCTGAAGGTCGCGGAGGTCGCGTGACCGGAAGCGTGGGAGGGCCTGGTCGGCTCCGGTGTTCCACGAGGAACGGAGCATGTAGAGCTCGTGATACCGGGGGTGGGGCCGGATCATCGTCTCGGAGTAGGCCATGAAGAAACTGTCGAGGACGGCGCGGGCCTCGTCGGCGGTCAGGTCGCCGGCGGGACGGTGCGAGAGGGTCAGGTGGGCGTCGGTGGCGCCGGCGACGTAGGCCTCAAGCTGGGTCAGGAGACTGGGAACGAGGTTGATCGTGCAGCGGAACTCGGGGACTTCCTCGAGGTGCATCGCCATCCCCAGGTAGTCCTTGGTCGCGTGCAGCCGGACCCAGGGCATCGGGTTTTCGCCCCCGAGGTCATCTGGGTAGTACGGCTGGTGCTGATGCCAGACGATCGCCAGGGAAATAGGTGCCATCGTTCTCCCTTCCACGGCGCAGATGCGAGCGGTCCCGGCGGGCAGGTGTTGGAGTCCCCCGGGAGAAAGATAGTTCGCCTCCTGGAAATAGCTCGGAACATCGGGCGGGCGACTTCAGCGGCAATCCACCCGGAGTCCGGGCCTTGCGGCGGTCGAGGTCGCATCGCATGCCACCGTCGCGACCGGACGCGGGGGATCCCGGGTCGCCAGGATTCCTTCAACGCGGGCGGAGAGCGATCGTCGGGCACGCCCGGGACGGTGCGGCGCTGCGCGGGAACG
>DAIDJI010000037.1 GCA_027451455.1 Planctomycetales bacterium
GATTTTGCCGCCGAGTAACTCGTAAACCGGCCGGCCTGCCGCCTTGCCCGTGAGGTCCCAGAGCGCCATCTCGACAGCCGCCCTGGTGAACGCGTTCCCTGCGACGAGCGAGAAGGCGGCCCGTGTCGCCTCGTCGATGCGGGTTGGATCGCGGCCCACCAGCGCCGGGGCGAAGTAGGACTGGATGAAGTGAGCCGCCGAAACCTGGTCCTCACCGGACCATCGCGGGGTACAGGAGACCTCGCCGAGGCCGACGAGTCCGGCGTCGGTATGGATCTTCACCAGCAGGAAGGGCGAGGTGTCGTGCACCCCGCCCAGCGCCGATCGGATTGCCAGCGCCCGATGAATCGGGACGCGGACCGGGATCGTCTCGATGGACGTGATCTTCATGGAGGACGCAACCTTTCGCGGCGGCCCACGCCGCGACGGCGAGGCTCTACGTCGAACATCACCACCGGACGGTCTGAAGGCACGGAAAAGGTATCGACTTATCTTTATTTCTTTGTCATCCTCAAAATCCTGCGTGCGTCCGCTGCGATCGAAATCGAAGAACTCTGGGGTCTGGGTGATGGGTGATCGCGTCGGCTCATCGGGGAAGTTCCTCGCCAAGCCAGCGTACGGCGTTGGCCAGGAGAAGCTGCACTTCCGGTTGAAGGAAGACCGGGTACGTCTCATGCCCGGGGCGGAAGTAGAGAACCTTGCCCTGCCCGATGGACCAGATCGAGCCCGATCGAAACCGCTCGCCCGCGTCCCAGGTCTCCTCGAATAGAGCGAGGTCGGGCGTGGGGACGTGGAATGGCTCGTCGTACATCTCGGTCTGGGGAATGTCGAACGTTGCCGGCAGGCCCCGGGCGATGGGATGTCCGGGCAGGAGAACCCGGACGTGGCTCGGCTTGCCGTCGCCCCGATAGGCTGGGAAGCAACAATTGGGCAAGGCGAGTCGGATGGTCACGGCACCGTCGGTCGACCGTTCGACAACCGATCGAGGCGAGAGCGGCTCGTGACGTCTGGGTTGTGCAAACAGATGGGTTGGAGACTCGACGATCCTGGCTCGCGCTCGATCGAGTTCCGGCAGTGCTGCGAGAGCATCGATCCGGGACCGCTCATACATCGCCTCGACGAACGGTGTGGACCAGTGGGCCGAGTGGAGGGCGATCAAGGAGAGCTTGCCCGACTTGATTCTCTGCACGATCGACCGGCCGGTCTCTGGCTTGATCTCTCGATGGCGGACATGGCCCCACCAGACCAGGACGTCGGTCCGGTCGAGTCGATCACTGCCGAGTCCCTGTTCGGGGTCGTCAAGCCGGGCCGTTGCGACAACCAGCCCCGGTTTGTCGCGGAGCGATCTGCTGATCGCGTTTCCGAGGAAGTCCGGATAGGCTCGCTTCTGGGCGGGCTGTTGCTCGTCCCAGACCAGCACGCGGATCGGCCTCGGCTCATCGGCCGCGGCAAACGTCGCCGCAGTGAAGGCGATGAGCAGTCCCTGAAGTGCGGGTCGCATGGTCGTCTCTCCAGACAATTGAACGTTGGAATGTCTCCTGGCCGACGACTCAGGATTCCCGGGAAGCGCCTGGCCTTGCCGATCGGGTCCAGCTCCTTGCCGGCCATCGGGAATGGTCTCCCCGCGATGATCCGGCTGAAAGGCACCAGATTCGCCGTACGGCGAATTCAAGACTTCTCTCACCTTCGAGATTCAGGTCCCTGAGCGCGACTCGGATAATCGTCCTCCCAGCAGATTCTCAGCGAGTTGAGTCGGGCGAACTGGGCAAGGTCTCGATGGTGATGTCCTTGTAATGCACGACGGCCTTGCATCCGCCGTGGATCTGCAAACCGATCATGCCGGCGCGTGGGATGTTTGCCTCGGTCTCCGTGTAATCGATCGTGGGGACGCCGTTGAGCCAGAGCCGGATGCGCGGGCCCTCGGCTCGGATTCGGTATTCGTTCCAATCGTCCTTCTTCAGAGCCCTTGCCAGGACTTCCGGAGACGGGCGAACCAGTACACGGTTACGCCGGCTTTCGTCGTACAGGGACCCGTCATGACCCATGCCGAGATCCGCCTGATAGCCCTCGACCTCATGAGAAGCCGGAAGGCGGCGCGTACGAAACTGTACACCGCCGTTGATGAATCCCTCGGTGCCGACGAGCTTGTAATGGACACGCAGCTCGAAGTTCTCAAAGGACTGCTTCGTGCAAAGGAACTCATTCCGCGGGACGCGCTTCTCCAGGGATCCGCCGAGGATCATGCCATCCTCGATCCGCCAGGTGGACTCGGTGTCTCCTTCCCACCCCTCGAACGACTTGCCGTCGAAGAGAGGCGTGGCCTTCGTCGCCGACTCCCTGGCCGATACGAGCCCGAGCATCAGGATCGAGACCAGCGCGGAGGTTGTACCCACACTTCTGAGGGACCAGGTCGCCATGATCGTCTCCTCGGTCGGGGCGAAAGCGCCTGGACGAACGGAAGGTCGTCCAGGCCAAGAGTCCAGGTTCTACAGGACCTGGCGCGACGGCAGCGAGCGCAGGCCATTCGCCTCGTCATCTCCGAGGAATTCCTCTCGGACGGGGTCGAGCCGCAGCTTCCGGTTGAGCAGCCACGACAATGCCGCCGCGTGGCAGGCAATGTGCGATTTTCGCATGATCGACGAGTTGGCCGCGGGAAGGCTCCGGGATTTGATGCAGTCGAGGAAGTTTCGCGAGTGAGCGGCGACGTCCAGCCCGGTTGTGGATCGGGCTTCCAGTCCCTTCAACTCTGATCGCAGTGACGCCGGATGGACCTCGATCCCGCCGCTGTCGCCGACCTCAACCCAACCCTCATCCCCCACGAACCGGACCGGGCACGTACCCAGCGACTGTACCCAGCCGGGCCGCTCCCCGAACGGTGTCTTGAGGAAGTCGAGCACCAACTTCACGCCGTTGGCGTAGTGGGCCGTCACGTTGGTGGCAGAGGGTTCATACTCCACGGGCAGGGTGCCGTCGGCGCGGTTGGCCCACTGGCAGAGGTCGACCGTGTGGGCGCCCCAGTCGAGTAATCGGCAGCCCGAGTCGAAATCCCAGTAGCCGCGCCATCCCCCCTTCACATAGGTCGAGTGATACGGCCGCCATGGCGCAGGCCCCAGCCATCGGTCCCAGTCGACCACATCGCGAGAGGGCGTTGGCTCTGCTGGTAGCCAGGCGGTCTGCACGCCCGGCGTGTAGACCGAAGCGTAGAGCGTGTGAAGTTTGCCGAGCTTGCCACTGTGCGCCAGTCGAATGGCCGCCTGAAAATTGGCCTGGCTTCGCCGTTGCGTGCCCGCCTGGAAGACCCGGCCCGTCGTCCGGATCGCGTCGTCGAGGGCCTGGCACCAGGCGATGGTGAGGCCGCACGGCTTCTCGCTGTAAATGTCCTTGCCCGCCCGCGCCGCGAGGATCGAGGCCGGAGCATGCCAGCGGTCTCCCGTGGCGATCAGCACCGCGTCGATATCGCGCCGGGCCAGCAACTCGTGAAAGTCGCGGTAGGTGGCACAGTCTCCATTCTGGTAATGGGAGTCGACCAGCTTCTTCCCCGCTTCGCGTCGGCTCGCCTGCACATCACAGATGGCCAGACATTGCAGGTCGGCGTGTTTGAGCATCGCCCGTAGGTCGTAGGTGCAGCGCGGACCCACTCCAATCACGCCCAGCGTGATCCGCTCGGACGGTGCCGGCTTTCCGTCGCGTCCGAGCGCGGCCGCGGGGACGAACCAGGGCGTCGCCAGAGCCGGCGTCGCCATCGACCTCAGCAGGTTACGTCGTGTCAGACGACCATTCGGCTTCATGATCGAGGCTCCGCATCCCCGGGGATCGGTTCCCGGATACCAGAGAGCCGAACGGGTCCTCTCCGAGGACCGTTCGTGCCCCTGGCCGCTGATGTTATCACCTCGGAAGAAGCGGTCGCAACCATCCTACGGCTGTATCCCTGCGACAGGGACTTCCTCTTCGAGAAGTTGGGCCCGGAGGTTTTGCCATCGGAACAGACCCCTGGAAACGGAGCCTGGATGGCCCCCTGGCAATCGGGCTGGGCTGGGAATGGCCCCTGGATTCTCCTGGACTGCCGTGGCAACATCGAGACCCGCGATGCGCCCGCGGCGTGGGGTTCATGCCGACCCTCCCTCGCTGGCGCGGCGACCAGGGAGATCGACAAGATGCGAAAGCCGATCCGGCGACTCATTCCGCTGGCCCTTCTCTCGGTGATGATCGCCGCCCCACTCGCGACGGCGTCGACGGAGACGGCAAAGCGGCCGAATATCGTTTACATCCTCGCCGACGACCTTGGCTACGGGGATGTTCACTGCCTCAACCCCGAAGGCAAGATCCTGACGCCGAACCTGGACCGCCTCGCCCATTCAGGGATGGCTTTCACCGATGCCCATTCCGGCTCGGCCGTCTGCACTCCGACGCGGTACGGCATCCTCACCGGCCGATACTCCTGGCGTTCGCGGCTCCAGGCTGGCGTGCTCGGCGGTTGCAGCCCCCGGTTGATCGAGCCGGGCCGGCTCACCGTTGCGGAACTGCTCCGGCGCCACGGTTATCAAACCACCGCCATTGGCAAGTGGCATCTCGGCATGAACTGGGCCCTCAAGCCCGGCAAGCCGCCGTTTCACGACAACATTGAGAAAGGCGCCGACGGCTGGAACGTCGACTTCTCTCACCCGATCATCGACGGCCCGATGTCCGTTGGTTTCGACGAGTATTACGGCATCAGCGCCTCGCTGGACATGGTGCCCTACACGTTCATCGAGAACGACCGCGTTGCAGCGCTCCCGACGGTCGACAAGGCGTTTCCGATGATGCACGGCCGGCCCAGGAGCATGACTCGCCGCGGTCCCGCCGCGGCCGAGTTCGAGGCCGCAAACGTCCTGCCGGCTCTGACCACGCGGGCTGTCGAAACCATTCACAAGCGCGCTGAAGCCGCACGAAAGGGCGAGCCGTTCTTCATCTACCTGGCCCTCGCCGCACCCCATACCCCGATCGCGCCCCGTCCCTCATGGCTCGGCCAGAGCAGGCTCAATCCCTATGCCGACTTCGTGATGCAGGTCGACGCAGCCGTCGGCGAGGTCCTTGCGGCGCTCGAAGCGAACCACCTCGCCGACCAGACGCTTGTCCTTTTCACGAGCGACAATGGATGTTCGCCCGAGGCGAAGTTCGACGAGTTGCGTGCCCAGGGGCATGATCCCAGCGCCGGCTTCCGCGGTCACAAGGCCGACATCTTCGAGGGTGGCCATCGCATCCCGTTCCTCGTCCGATGGCCCGGCGTGGTCTCGCCCCATTCGCGGAGCGAGCAGACCATCTGCCTGACCGACCTGATGGCGACCTGCGCCGCGATCATCGGCGAGATACTCCCCAACGACGCCGGCGAGGACAGCGTGAGCCTCCTACCGGCCCTCCGCGGTGAGGCCCGTGGACCGCTTCGCCAGGCCGTTGTGCATCACTCGATCAATGGCTCTTTCGCGATCCGATCGGGCGACTGGAAACTCTGTCTCTGTCCCGACTCCGGCGGCTGGAGCGCCCCTCGGCCTCGCTCGAAGGAGGCGGCTGGTCTGCCAGTGGTCCAGTTGTACAACCTCGCCACCGACCGCTCCGAACGTCATAATGTCCAGGATCAGCACCCCGAGGTCGTCGACCGTCTCACCCACCTCCTCGAGAAATATGTCGCCGACGGCCGTAGCACACCAGGAAAGCCCCAAAAGAACGACGGAAGGGTCGTCCTGCGCAAGTGGGCCCGGTAAGGAGCTGGGGGCTCCAGGAGGGAAATCTCAATACAATTATAAATATTTATATTAACAAAAATTGAGTATTGTGTATTAAAAATAAAGGAGGTATTTTCTGGATCGGGCCGGGCTCGGCCCCGCGCCCCGCGCTCCTCCCCGAAGGACTCACCCCCATGAACTGGACACTCCCAGGCGTCGTCGTCCTATTCGTCGCGATCCCGGTTGTTCCGGCCTCCGCAGGCGAACTGTTCGCGAAAGGCGATCGGCCTGCGGACCCCAACCAGATCCGCGAGCGCACCTGCTTCCAGACCCACTCTCGATGGGACCCGGCGATCCAACTTGGCTCCGACGTTGCCGTTTGTTATGGGATCGATAGGACGTTGCCCGAGCGGATCGCTCAGTGGAAGGCCCAGGGGTATATCCCCCACCTGATGACGGGTGTCTCGTGGGGCGAGTACCAGGATTATCTCTACGGCCGGTTCGATGGCGTCAACCACGTCGACGAGGCTCAGGTTAACCGCAGTGGCGAGCGCAAATCGCATGGCGGGGACGTTTATTACATGTCGCCCGGCGAGAGCTACGGCAAGTTCCTGAGTCAGGGCGTGAAGCGGGCCATGGACGCCGGCGCTGAGGCCATTCACCTTGAGGAGCCCGAGTTCTGGGTCTCCAGCGGTTACTCGGAAGGCTTCAAACGCGAGTGGAAGGCTTTCTACCATGAGGACTGGATTCCGCCGCATACCACGCCCGACGCCCAGTATCGTGCCTCGGAACTGAAGTATTACCTCTATCGGAGAGCGTTGAAGCAGGTCTTTGACTTTGTCAAGGCTGAGAACGCGCGCACGGGGAGGCAGGTTCGCTGCTACGTTCCGACGCACAGCCTGATCAACTACGCGCACTGGAAGATCGTCAGCCCCGAATCCAGCCTGATCGAGGTCGGCGCCGACGGCTTCATCGCGCAGGTCTGGACCGGGACTTCGCGGACGCCGAATATCTACCGGGGTGAGAAGAAAGAACGGACCTTCGAGGCGGCGTTTTTCGAATACGGCGCGATGATGAACGTCGTCCAGGCGAGCGGTGGCCGGGTCTGGTTCCTCAACGATCCGATTGAGGACAACCCGGATCACACCTGGGAGGACTACAGGACCAACTGGGAGAGCACGATGACGGCCTCGCTCCTCTGGCCGCAGGTCTGGCGGTTCGAGGTCATGCCATGGCCGGAGAGGATTTTTCATGGCAAGTATCCGCGTCCGCAAGGTCGGCGCCGAGGTCGGACCGCTGCCGAGCCGAGGCCGATCCCACCTGCGTATGCGACCGAGTTGATGACCGTCATCACGGCGCTGAACGACATGGAGCAGCCCGAGGTCTCGTGGGATTGTGGGACGCGGGGCGTCGGCGTGGTGGTCTCCGATACGATGATGTTCCAGCGGGGCGAGCCGGTCTCGTCCGATGAGGACTTCGGCTCGTTCTATGGCCTGGCGATGCCGATGGTTAAGCACGGAATTCCAGCGGTCCCGGCGCAACTGGAAAACGTCAACATCCCCGGTGCCCTGAAGGACCACCGCGTCCTCTTGATGACCTACGAGGGGATGAAGCCGATGAAGTCGAATGTTCACGCCTCGCTTGCCGCCTGGGTGAAGCAGGGAGGCGCGCTGGTTTTCGTCGACGACGACCGCGACCCGTACCATACCGTCCGGGCCTGGTGGAACGACGAAAAGGCCGGGATGAAGTATCAGACCCCCCGGCAGCACCTCTTTGAGCAGATGGGCCTGCCGCGCGATCCCGAGCCGGGGGCCTACAAGGTCGGCGCAGGCTGGCTCCTTTACGCGAAGGAGAGCCCCGCCGCGATGAGCCGGGGCCGAGACGGTGCCAACCGCGTTCGGGGGCTGGTCCGTCAGGCCTGCGAGGCGATCGATCTGCCGTACCGCGAGGCCAACCACCTGATGCTGCGCCGGGGGCCGTACGTTGTTGCGGCGGGGCTGGATGAGACGATCGAAGGCCCACCCTCCGTTCTTCGCGGCCGGTTGGTCGACCTCTTCGACGCGAAGTTGCCGGTCCTTGAATCGGTGACGCTCGCGCCGGGGAGCCGGCACTTCCTGCTCGACCTGGACCGCGTCCGGACACCGGCGCCGGCCGTGCTGGCCTCAGCCTGCAAGACGCGGGGCGCCGGCAAGGCGAGTGACGGTTCCTTCCGCTTCTTCGCGGAGGGTCCGGAGAACGTTGAGGCGGCCATCCGCGTTGCAATGTCGACGGCGCCGGCGGAGATTCGAGTCGACGAGAAACAGCTTTCCCGCGACTCCTGGAGCTGGGACGCTGTAACGGAGACGCTCCTGTTGAGGTTTCCGAACGCTCCGGACGGTCAGTGGGTCCAGATCCGATAGGGCGACGCTCAGGGCAGCTCCGACTCCCCATCCGGGCTTCCAGAGGATAGCATGAACGGGACGGTCCGGGCGACGCCCGACGCGCCCCGGGCTGTACCCGATCAAAATCCCTCGACGAGAAAGGTCCAGAATGGCGTCGGTCGACCCCTACACGTCCTGCCCCTGCGGCAGCGGACAGAAGTACAAGTGGTGCTGTCAGAAGGTCGAAGCCTACGCCGAGCGAGCGCAGCGGATGATCGACAGCGGCCAGTTTGAGTCGTCGCTCAAGCCGCTGGAGGAGGGCCTGGCACGCAACCCCGGCAATGCCTGGCTCCTCACCCGCAAGGCGCTGGTCGAGGCCCACCTCAAGAAAACCGACGAGGCTCGCGCGACCCTCGAAAGCCTGCTTCGGTCCAGCCCCGGCCACCTTGGCGCGATGGTCCTCCTCATCCGGCTTTTACTCGGGACCGAGGGACCTGAGGAGGCGGTGGCGCAATTTCAGCGGGGGCTTGGGGCGACGCCCGAAGACCGCCGACAATCACTTGCGTCGATCGCACAGCTCCTCGGCACCTCGCTCGCGCGAGCCGAGTTCCCCATCGCGGCGATGAAGCACCTGGAACTGGCCGCCCGGCTCGGCGGCGAGGACCTTGAGCGAAACCTCGCCCAGTCGATCGCCTCGCTCAAGGTTGACCCCCAGACGACGGCCTGGGAGAAGAGCCCCTATCGCCTTCGCCCCGTCCCCGACGGTGCTTCCGAGGCGTTCCGCAAGTCGTTCGAGCAGGCGATGGGTTGGGCTGAGGAAGGTCTCTGGTCGTCCGCCGCCTCGGCGTTTGAACTCCTTTCTGCCGGGTCGGCGGCTGGTGCGATCGCCGACTACAACCGAGGGCTCTGCTCGCTCTGGGTCGCAGACAACGATGCCGCGATCGCCGCACTCCGCCGGTTCGTCGCGCGGACCCGCCCTACACCGGAGGCCGTCGACCTCGAGGCCCTCTGCCAGCTCCTCGAAGGGAGCCGGCGCGGCCCGACCGTCGAGTTCGTCCACCTGACCTGGCCCGTCCGCGACCGCGAGGCCCTGATCAAGGCCCTTGAGTCGAGCCGATACCTCGAACGCGGACCCGGCCGGCCGATCGACCGCGACGACGAAGAGTCGCCCCCGGCCGACGAGTTCTTTTTGCTCGACCGCCCCAAGATCGAGCCTCGCCCCGGCCTGACCCGGCAGGACATCCCGATCATCGAGGGCGAGGTGCTGGTCGGCCCCGACTCCGTCGTGCTGGAAACCTACGACGACAGCCGGCTCGACCGCTTAATCGACCGTTTTACCGTCGCAGCCGGCACGGCGATCCCACCGGCGCATCCCCGGACGAAATTGATCGAGAAGGTCTCGCGTTACTTGTTGACGTTGACCTGGCAGTGGAGCCTGCCGCACGGGCTCTCCAACGACGATGCGACCCGGCTCGAACGCGAGCAACGGGCCCACGTCCTGGCCGAGGTCTGGCCCGAAACGCCCAATCCCGCGCTTGGCGGGCGGTCGCCTTCGCAGGCGGCGAAATCGGGCGATGCCGAAACGGCCCTCCGTGGCGCTCTCCGGCTGATGGAGGCGTCGGAGCCATCAGATGAGCTTCTGGACTGGGCGAAGGTCCGCGAGCGGCTGGGCGTTGCGCCCGAGCCAGCGATTGACCCCCGTACTCTCGACCTCGACAAGCTGCACCTCTCGCGATGGACCCTTATTCCGGCTGCCGAGCTCGACGATGCAAAGCTGGTCGAACTGTATCGACGCGCCGGGGAGTGGGGACTGCACGAGGTCCGGACCAAGGCCGGCCGGGTACTGGTCGACCGCCCCGAGTCGGTCCGATCGTCGGTTGATCCACTCGACCTTTTCGGTACGCTTGCCCTGGACGCCGCTCGCCGCCGCGAACGAGGCGAGGTCGACGACTGGATTGCCCGCGGTCGGAAAGCCGAAACCGAGCGTCCGAACCGCCGCAATCTCGAATGGGAGCTGATCGAGTTTCAGGCCAGCACGCTCCTGGACGGGCCGCAGGTCTGGGTCCCGACACTCGTCAGCCTGCTCGACCGCTGCCGGACGAACCAGGATGCGACGGCCGCTGTCCTCTACCGACTGGTTCGGCTGGGGCTGGTCCGCCCGGTGGTCGACCCAGACCGCCCCGGAGAGGTCATGCTCGACATGGGCCTTCTCGATCACCTGATCACCGAATTTGGCCCTCGGATCGCCGCCCCAACCGGCGAGAGGGCCGGTGCCGGCATCTGGACACCCGAGGTCGAGCGCGGCGGCGCCGCGATCTGGACCCCAGGCGCTGAGCCCGCCGCCCGGAGCGATCGGCCAGGCCTTATCCTCCCTGGCCAGTAATCCAGGACCGGCTCGCAGGCGGGCGGAAAGGTCAGGCGATCCCGGATGAAAGATTCGGGATCGAGAACCGAGAATAGACACTAATTATCGAGAGGAAGCGAGCGGACGGAGTCTCCAGGGCCCGGTGCCGCCGCTTCTTCCCCGATCGACCCATCCGATCCGAGGGCACAGGTCGTCTGATGCCGCGGAGATGGTCCAGGATCGACTTCATCCCGGCCGAATCCTCGGGTTCTACAATCCCCCGCGCTCTCGATTGGTAGGGCGTGAGGGGATCAATGCGGTCGATTGTCCTTTTCGCTGGTTTCGGAGTGATCTGGGAAAATGGGCAACATCCTCAGCCATCCGACCAGGGTTTCGTTCCGCTCCACAGATCACGATCCCTTCGAATCTCTCAATCGGGCGGAGAACAGCCCCGATAATACTCCTGTCGGCTGCGTGGAGAGTTCGATGGGCCGGGCGTTGTACAGCCTGGAATCATGATATCTCGCGCAACAGTTACAAGAGCCAGTTCCCGAAGTCCCGATGATGGTGCAAGTTCTTCCGGCGCAAGCTGTTGAAAGCCGGGCAGTTGTGCGGCCTTCAGGACCACCGCCTCAATCGCGGAACGGACTCTTGGACGGACATCGGGGATCCAGGACATTGCGAGCCGATTTTCGGACGGACCTCGATGAATCGCGAGGTTGGATCCGGAAGATTGGTGCTGGAGGAGCCATGTACTTGGGCTTTGGGCGGAGCCTGATTTTGCGATCGAAGCGTACGTGGCTAGTGGCCGCGTGTGCGATGCCGCTGTTGCTCAGTGTGGCAACAGTTCCGGCTCTCGCCGATTGTGGATGTGGCAAGCACGGGCCGCATCTCTTCTGCCGCAAATTTCTCGGACATTCCGTTGGGCCGGGCGATATCGCGGATGAAGATGCGGGTGGCCACTGGATGTGGGTTCGCAGCCCTGAGCAGGAGCGGCGGGTCGCCATGACCCTCTTCAATCGCTACTGCATCCGTTGTCATAGCGTGGATGGGCGCGGCGTCTGGGACATTCCCGACGTTCCCGACTTCGCCAACGTTGTTTGGCAGAACACCCGTCCCGATGAGTATCGAGCACGGGTGATCATCGAAGGACGAGGCGCCGTCATGCCGTCGTTCCGGGGAATCATCACGGTGGAAGAGTCGTGGGCGTTGGCTCGATACCTCCATTCGTTCTTGCCTGGGCAAGAGGTCTCGCGTCCCGGACTTCGTCCGCCGGACTCGGTTCCGGGGGTCACGCAGAACGCTCCAACCTCCACGCCAGCCGCAGCCGCTCGACCGACTCCGGCCGCCCCTCCGCCGCCGGCCCCAACCGCTGCTGCTCCCGCTCCACGCTGATGTCGGCTTACCTCGTAGACCGGGGAAGAGTCGAGACATTGGATGGACCACGCAAACCGATAAGACCTCGAGCAGAACAAGTCGTTTTGTGAGGTCGATCAAAAAGAGGTTCTGGAAGTCAAACCTCTTATCGATTTTTTCTCAAGTACGCCTGTCGCATGTTTGCCTTCATCAGGGCAATCGTGCGGCGGGCGTTTCTCGTTTGGGTGGGTCCGTGGCTCACGGCGGCGGTGTAACCCCGATAATCCGCAAGGATTTCCTGGGTCGGCTGCGCTGAGTTTGCCGATATTTAACCTGTTGACCGTTCTCTCGACTGCACCGGCCAATTTCATTTCAGGCATCAGTCGGATTGGTGCGATTGATTTGACCCGCATGACAACGGTGTCTGTAGGTCCTGGGTTGGTCCGGTCGAACCGTTCGCCTGGCAATTGCCGGGACAGTCGAGATTAAATTCCCGAGGTTGGGAGGCGGCGAGGGACTGGCATATGCGGACTTGGCCGGTCGGTGTCATCGTCGGTTGTCTTGTTCTAGTCGTCCGGGCGAACGGGGCCGATGGCGATCCGCCACCGATCCAGTCCGGTACGCAGGTTTCCGGTGCCCAGGCAAAGGCCGATAGCTCCGCCCCTCAGACCGAGGAGTCCAAACTCCTGGCGACGGTCCGGGAGGCGCTCGAGCGCAACGCTCGCGAGATGAAGGCCATCAAGGAACAATATGCCCGGGAACTGGAAACGCAACAAAAACGAGCCGAGGTCCAGCAGAAGCAAATCGAGACGCTCCAGCAGATGACGCGGACGCTCGAGGAACGGCTCAAGGCAGTCAACGCGGCGCCGCCCGTCCTGGCCGCGCCATTACCCGGGGCCCAGCCGAACGCGGGTGGGGCCGGGACTCAGCCAAAGCTTTCCGACGTCCAGCAAAAGCAGTTGGAACTGATCGAGGAGCAGATCGGTGCCCTGTCGGACGAACTCGGTCAGCAGACACCCAAACTTGAGGACGTCGTCTCGCAGGCGGCCACGCTCGATTCTCGATCCAAGCAGGCGGCGGCCCGAGACCGCCAGCTCGGCGAGGCAGTCGATACGCTCCGCGATCAGGTGAACAACGTTCAGCGCAACTATCCCAACTTGCCGCCGCCGTTGAAGGAATGGTTCTTGCCGAGCGGGACGAACGTCACTCCGATCTCCATCTGGAACACGGTCTCGACGCGCTACGAGGTCTTCCAGGGCCAGCGCGGCGCCGGTGAGTTCCAGTTCCAGGAATACACGCCGTTCTTCCTGGTGCAGCTCAACAAGCGACTGCTGCTCTCGGCTGAGACCACGTTCAACCAGGGCGGCGTGGGCCTTGGCCAGGCCCAGATCGACATGTTCATTAACAACTGGCTCACGATGGATGTCGGCTACTTCCTGGCCCCGATCGGCTTCTGGAACGAGCGGCTCGACCCGCGCTGGATCAACAAGCTGCCTGACATCCCGCTGGTCATGCGACAGGTCATCCCGGACGGTTTGACTGTCACGGGGCTCCAGTTCCGTGGGGCGAAGTACCTCTTCGGCAGCCCATTCAAGATGGAGTACGCGGCCTTTGCCTCGAACGGATTCGGCGTTCCCGGGTCTGGCAAGGCTGCCGACTGGGCCGACCAGGGGGGGCTGATCGGGAGCACGGCGAATGTCAACCAGGCGATGGCCTACGGCGGACGGCTCGCCATCTGGCTGCCGTCGCGTGGCATCAACTTCGGTGCATCGGGGATGGCCAGTGCCCCGTACGGGCTCGGCGCAGGGCCGGTTTACAACATCTGGCAGCCGTACTTCAACTACCACTACGGAAACTGGGACTTCCGGTTTGAGTACGGTGAGGCCTATCAGAACGTCAAGAACTTCATCGGCAACAATATTCGTCGCCAGGGCATGTACGCCCAGCTCGCCTATCGTAACTATGCATCGCTCTACCAGCACCTTCAGAGGCTCGAGTATGTCTTCCGGTTCAGCGACGCGTTCTTCCACGGGATTGACCAGTCGAAGCTTGACCTGACGGCGTACTCACCCCTGATGAATGCCCCGATCGATGCCAACCAGTACACGATCGGCGTCAATTACTACGTCTATGCCTCTTCAATCATCAAGCTTGCCTATGAGATCAACTCACCGCTCCATCGGAATGTCAATGACAACGTCTTCATGATGCAATTCGCCACGAACTTCTGACCGCGGCCCGGTCTCTGGATCGAACGCACAGATCGAGGAAGGGGGACGAAGATGACACGTCAATTTTCCGGGTCGATGGGTCGTCAGGCGGTTCTGCTGGCGGGATTGGGGCTGACTTTTTGTGTTGTGGGCTGCGTCCACTCGCCAATCGATCTCTCGGAGGGGCCCGCCCCATGGCGCATTCCGCGTCCCGGCCCGGACGCCCCGACCTACGAGGATTCGCTGACCGGTGGCGAGGTTTTCGCGATGTACTGCAACCAGTGCCACAACGCACGTGCGCTGGGCGAGCGGCCATTCGCGAATTACCAGAACGTGGCGGCGCACATGCGGGTACGAGCCAATTTTACCGGCGAGGAATACGAGAAGCTGCTGACGTTCCTCCGCCGTTGGCATGATATTCCGAATCCGACGCCGCCGTACGAGCCGTCGCCCAAGCGGCTGATCCCGCCCCAGCCGATCAACGAGCTGCGGGACGAGATCATTGCCCAGCCGAAGCCGGCGGCCGAGCCTGCCGCCGCCGAGAATGGCGGCGGAGCCGGTGCTCCGGTCGCCAACCCGGCAGCTCAGCCGCCGTCACTTGAACCCATTCCGGCCGGGACGCAGGGTTGAGCGTCTCAAGTCGGTCACTGAACCAGGATCTGGGGCCGGCATCAGCCGGCCCCAAGCCTTTTAGTCATGATGATGAGGACGAGCCGGGACCAGATAGGGAGAAAGCCAGGGCGTTCCTCTCGGCTGTCCATGGACGGTCGTCCGCCAGCCGATCGATCCATCCGGCTCGACAACCTTGTAATGACGCGGATGGTTGAGCCACGGGGTGTAGTAGTACGAAAACGTCCGCGGGATAGGGGTCTGCTGGGCGTGCAGGCCCCAATCGGGATTGTGACCGTACCGGAAGAGCCTGGTGCCGAATCGCCATCGATTCACAGGAGCGTTCGGGTCCGGCGCGATGTTGACGTCAGGACCGGGAACGTACATCGGATGGACCTCGGGCTGGATCACCTCCGCACCGACAGTCTCCATCGGAAGGACCTCCGACTGGGCCCGCACGATTGTGGGGCATGCAGTCGCCAGGCCCAGAAACACGAAGAACCGGGCCGATGCCCGGGCTCTCCTCTTGAGAGATTTCATGGCAAATGTCCTCCTTGACATCGATTGGGATTCGACGATCATCATCGTGAATCGTGCCGACCGCCTCCGAGAGGGACGGTCGGCACACGATCGCGGGTCAATGGCCGGAGAGCGCCCGAGCCTGGCGGTCGAGCTCCTCCCATTGCTGGTGAAGCTGCTTCATCCGCGTGCCGAAATCTGTCGTGGACGGTCCGCTTACCGCGAGGCCGGCCGGACCAAACGTCCGAACGAACGCGACCAGATCGCGGGCAAGATTGGGATCGACCTTGCCGCGCCAGGCCGGCATCAGCGTTCCCTTTCCTTCCAGGATACTCATGACGAGCTGTGAATCCTGGTGAGTCTTGTGCCAATCGGGAGACGTGAAGTCCGGAATGACCGGCATGGCCGGCCGTACGGCACTTCCCCGGCCATCCATGCCATGGCAGGGAATGCAATTCACGCTGAAGAACGCACCGCCGACCTTGGCACGTTCCGAAACCGCGGGCGAAGCACCTCCAGCCATGGCAACGGTTGGGGCCGGGCTCAGTGCGGTCGGTAACGCTGGTGCCGATGCCGGAGTCAGGCTTGGCGCGGTTGGCAGAGTCACGGGCGCTGCGGCCAGGCTTGGCGCGGTCGGGAGAGTCACGGGCGCCGCGGCCAGGCTTGGCGCGGTCGGTAGGGTCACCGGCGCCGGTCCCGTTGGGGCCGGTGAAGGTGCCGCTGCTGCGGCGACCGCTGCGGCCGCCCGGCGCAGTCCCGGCGCCACCAGGCTGGAACGAGCGAATGAACGCGACCATGTCCTTGACATCGGTATGCGCGAGTTCCAACTTGTCCTTCATCGGCAGCATCAACTGCCCCTTGCCCTGCAAAATCGAATGAGTCAGGTCGGCGTCGGTACGACTAGCCTGCCACTTCGGATCCGTAAAATCCGGAATGACCGGCATGGCTTTCCGGACGACACCGCCCCGGCCGTCGAGGTCGTGGCAGGCGAAGCAGACGGCGCGGAACAACTGCACCGGAGCCATCCCGCCGGGAGCCGGGGCGGGCGCTGCTGCCGGGGCTGGTGCTGTTTGCGATGGACGCCGCGACGGTGGGCTGGACGGCGATGTGGGAACGGCGCACGATGCGCGTGTGGCAGGTGCTGCAGGCGATGATCGCCTTCCTGCTGGCGGCGGTAAGCGTGCTGACGTTTGTGCCGCAG